>CAIXXI010000118.1 GCA_903923345.1 uncultured Burkholderiales bacterium
ACGCGGCCGCGACCTGTGCTCCGATCACCTCGTAGCTGCGATGGCGGCGCACCCAATCACGGGCGGCGGCAGCACGCGCACCGGCACCGGGTGATTGCAGGGCAACAAGCGCCCGCGCGATGGCATCTGCAAAGCCTTGCGGATTGAAATCGGCCAGATGGCCGTTGCCGCTGGCCTGCGCCACCAGGGCCTGATCGGGCTGGTCATTGCAGACCACCGGCAGCCCGCAGGCCAGGTATTCGACCGCCTTGGTCGGCGAACCGACTTCAGTGAGGCGATTGCGCGGCACCGGCGACAGGCCGAGCTGCGCGCAGGCAGCGAGCTCCAGCGCCTGTCCGCCTGGCAGGCGGCCGGTGAAATGCACCCAACGCAAGGCACCCCGGGACTCGGCATACCGACGCAATGCGCCGACATCGGCCGGCTCATCGGCCTCGCCGATGATCAGCAGGCGAAAGTCCGGCGCGGTGCGCACCACCATCAAGGTGGCATCGATCAGCACCTCGAGTTCGCGGTTGCGATCGAGCGTGCCGAGGTACACGCCCACCCGGCACCCCTGCCAGTCGGTCGGCACGCCATCGGCCTGTTGACACGACCACACCGGCGCCGGTTCGGAGGGCGCGGTCATGCGCTGCAGGTCCACGCCCATCGGCACGACGCTGACGCGATCATGATGCAGCGGTCCGGCTCGCTGATCGGCCAGCATGGCGTCGGACTGCACGAAGAGCCAGTCGGATCGAGGCACCAGCCATCGCGTCAGGCAGACCTGCCCAAGATGACCGCGGGCGCGCAGCCAGTTCCTGCGCAGCACAGACGGGCGCGCATCGGCACGGTTTGCCAGCCACAGATACTGCTGCGGCAAGGGATACGACATCCAGTAGCAAAACGGGATGCCCGCCGTGCGGGCTGCCAACCAGCCGAGGACGCCGAGCACCGGCTTGTCACGCACGACCAGTGCATCAACGCCATGGCGACACGTCGCCACAAGCAAGATCTGCTGCAGCAGGTCAGCGGCCATCAGCCCGATGCGCCCCTGCGCAAACCGCAGATGGGCCCGACCGCCGGGCCAGGGCGCGCTCGGTGTCTGCGAGGTCGTCGCCACCAGATCGACGTCGATGCCGTGCGCAGGGACGATCCGGCCAAACAGCACACTGACATCGGGCCGATGGGTCGGATGGGACTCGGCCGTGGCCAGCAGGATGCGGCGTCGCGCCGCAGTCTGAACGGTCGCGGCGCTCATGCAGTGCCCTCGGCCAGACGTGCCCGCCAGGCCACCAGACCCAGGCTGAAAGCCAGGATGACCTGCAGGCTGGCCACCATCATCATCAGGTCCATGGCGAACCACACCGGCACCAGCATGGCAACGGTCGCACGCAGGCTGCGGCACATCGCCCGATCGAAGCCGGGGCGCGCCTGCTGAACCAGCCGGCCTGCGGTCTGGAATGCCGCACCCAGCATCGCCAGAAACAGCCCGGTGCCCATCAGCCCAAGCTCCCACAACTGGGTCGAGGCCGCCGTCAGGCCGATGGCATGGCCCGGGAAGCGGCGGTCCATATGACCCAGCCGCTCGCTGCCGCGCACACCATGCGATGAGCCCAATCCGTGTCCGAAGACCGTGCCGGCCGGGTCGCGCAGCCCGTGCTGATCCCACCAGAAGGGCACGACATTGCTGCGGTTCAGGCTGGCGCCGCCGAAATAGCCGCGCCGCCCGATGTTGTAGTCGACGTTCTCCTCCAGACGCTGGCGAAAGCTCAGGCCGGCGCGCCCCTCATTGGCCTGCATGCCGATGTAGAAGTACGCCAGCGCCGCGAGCAGGCCCAGCGTCAGCAGGGCGCCAGCGGCAAAAGCGGCCGGACGTCGCGCCACCAGATCGGCGTACACCACCCACAGCGCAATCGGCAGCAGCACCAGCGCCATCTTGGTCTCACCCAGCACCAGCGGTGCGCTGACCACCGCCAGCAGCGGCCAGAACACGACCGGTCTCAGGGCCCGATCGCGACGTGCAGCCAGCAGACCGACCATGACCGTGATCAGCAGCAGCACCATCACATTGTTGCTCGCCCCGCCGGTCATCGACCCTTCCAGCGTGCCGGTCACGATGTCCACCGGCACGACCTCGTTGGGCATGTTCAGGCGTCTGGGCATCAGCTCGATGCGCTGGTAGATCGAAAGCGGCAGTTGCAGCACCGCCAGCACCACCACGAAGCCGATCCAGTGGCGCACCTGCGGCACCGCGAACGGCACGGCCGCCATCGCGAACATCAGCCCCCAGTACTGGAACTGGCGCTTGAACGCACTCACCCCTTCATCGAGCGGGCCACGGCTCAATGCGATGCTGGCGATGGCATAGACCATGAAGACCAGACCGATGACCATGAAGCCAGGCATCGGTTTGCGCCCCATCGCCTGCCTGCCGGCCGCCTGGACGATGGCCACCGCAAAGAGAAAAAAGCCAAGCGTCGACAGCAACCAGGACAGCCTGGCAAATTGCGGCCAATGCATCACCAGCGGTCCACTCACCAGCAGTGTGCCGATCAGCACGACCCACACCGCAAATGCCGGCGCATTGAGCAGAAGTACCCCCAGGATCGCACCCAGCGCCAACCCGGTGAGCACCAGATTGCCCGATGCCACCACCAGGCCACCGAGCGCCGCCACGGCGGTGAAGGCGACCACCACCGCTGTCGTGGCGACCCAGGGTGCAGCGCCTGCGCCCAGCAGACGGGGGCTGCGACGCAGCCGACCCAGGCGCGCCAGCCAGAGCGCCGACAGGCTGGCGTGATGGAGGCTTGGCGCGCTCACAGGTCGTTGAGGGTTGAACCCAGGATGCGGATGCCGCAGTGCCCCAGCACCGCCGCGAGCTGGCCCATCTCGCTGCTGCGGGTGCGGCCGGCCCGACCCACCAGCAGGGCCGCGCCCGCGCGTTGTGCGATCACCTGCACATCCGAGGACTGCTGTGCCGACGGGGTGTCGATCAGGATGGCGTCATAGCGCGATGACAGTCCGTCGAGCAGCCGGCCGAATTCCGGTCGGCCCAGCAACTCCTGCGGATTCGGCGGCAAGGGGCCGGCTGGCAGCACCGACAGTCCGGCCACACCCGGGACACTGACGATCTCCTCCGGACCGGCACGCCGCGCCAGCAGACCCGACAGCCCCATGCGGTTGGCCACGCCGAAAATCTGGTGCTGGGTGGGCTGGCGCAGATCGGCATCGATGATCAGGGTCTGCTCACCGAGCTGGGCAAACACCACGCCCAGGTTGGCGGTGATGAAACTCTTGCCATCACCGCGATCGACGCTGGTCACCGCAATCGCGGTCTGCCCGGGCGTTCCATCGAACCAGCGCAGACGCAGCTGACTGCGCAAAGCCCGCAAGGCCTCGGCAAAGGTCGAGGCCGGCTGGTAGGCAGCGACCACCTTGGAGGGCAACAGCCGGTTGGCCGGGTCCAGTGCGGTATAGCCAAACTGAAGCGCCAGCGCATCATCGATTTCACGCGGCACCAGCAGACCCAGGCGCAGTGCGGTCTCACCGAAACGCTGACTCGAGGCCGATTGTTCGGCGAGCACGGCTGCAACCTGCGCTGAGTTGAGCAGGCCCTTCGAATACAGGATCTGGCCGATTTTCATGTCAGCCGTGGCAATGGCGCGGTCGGCCCGCCGCGACGGTGCCCGCGCACCGCCAATCGAATGAAGTGCCTGGATGAATGTACTCACGACTCGATCCTTTCAATCAGGGTGTTGCGCGCTGCACGGACTGAACCGCTCATTGACTCAGGCGCAGCGGCGCTGCACTGCTGGCGATCGCAGCATTGCCGACCAGACGGCGCGGCCCCTTCGAGTCGGCCTGTGGCAGCACCGACAGCACCGGCACACCGGCCGCAACGAACAGGTCATCGGCGGTGCGCACCGGCCGGTTCATCGACTCCAGGGTGATCGCAGCCAGCGTGCCGACCACCAGCCCGAGCAGTCCGCCGACCAGTGCGTTGAGGCCGGGAAGCGGCCGCGATGGCTGGACGGGCACCGAGGCTGCGGTCAGGATGCTCACATTGGACTGGCGCGACTGGCTCTCCAGGCTGGTCTCGGTGAATCGCTGCGAGACCAGATCGAGCGCGCGCTGCGCACCCTGCACTTCACGCTCGAGCACCTGCAACTGATCGCGTGCCGACTTGATGCCGACCACCTTGGCGCGCTGTGTATCCAGCAGCGCGCGCAATTCGGCCTCGCGCATCAGATTGACCTGGTTGCCCGCGGTGATGCTGCCGCCGATGCGCCCGCTTTCGGTCTGCAGCCGCGTGCGCAGCTGGTCGACTTCAGCCTGCGCCGATTGCAGCTCAGGATGGGCCGACCCCAGTCGCGTCGACAGCTGCTTCAGGCGTGCCTCGGCACGGCCGAGATCTCCACTCAAGGTCTGCAGCAGCGGATTGCTCACCACCTCGGGCATCGAATGCGCGTTGCGCGTCAGCGTGTCGGCACGCGAGCGGCTGTCGGCCAGTTGAGCCTGGACGGTGACCAGCTGATTCGACAGGTCATTGAGGCGGGCACTCTCCACGTCGAGCCGCTCGTCATTGGCGAGAATGCCGCTGGCGCGCTGCGCAGCCGACAGCTTGCGCTGGGCGGTCTCGACACGCTCGCGATAGGCACTGGCCTGAGTCTCGAACCAGCGCCGGAAATTGCCTGCCGGCTCGGTCTTGAGTTCGAGCGCCGTGTCGATGTAGGCATGCGCAAACGCATTGACGATGGCTGCGGTCAGCCCCGGGTCGGGCCCCTCATAAGTCACCGTGATCGTCGTGCCCTCTCGCGAGGCATCGACCACCAGCCGCCGCTCGAAATGGCGCAGGATGTGGCTTCTGACCGTCCCCTCGCGGGTACCGGCATCGCTGGCTGCCACCGCGACCATGGTGGGCAGTGTGTCCAGCGACAGGGCATCGATCACCCGGTTCATCACCCGCTCGCTGCGGATGATTTCGGACTGCGTGACCAGATAGCCCTGAATCGTCTGCGGCATCATCACCGCACCGCCCAGCACCGGGTCTGTGCCCTTGACCTCGACCACCAGCGTGGTCGATGCCTGGTACTTCTTCGCGAGCATCAGGCTCACCGCGACCGTCACACCCACGGTGGTCAGGAAGATCAGCGCAATGACGCCAAAGCGCGCTCTGAGCACGCGCAAAAACTGCTGGATGACCATGGTCCGACCCCGCCTTCAAAGCCATGGGTCATCATGCACAGGGATCGGTGCGCGCAGCAGTCGCAGCGCATGGGCGGGTGACCCGCCGACGAGTCGGAGCTTGGCTCATCCGGGGCGATCTCGCCCCGGGGGCTCAGTTCGTGCGGGCCTCGGTCAGCGCATCGAGCAGCAGTCCGATGCCCTGCTCCCAGGGCGGCACCGTGACGCCGAAGCGCGCCTCGAGGGATGCAGTCGACAAGCGCGAGTTGGCCGGACGCTGCGCGCGCGTCGGATAGGCCGAAGCGGGGATCCCGTCAATGACCCCGGCCTTGATCGGCCAGCCGCGGGCTCGAGCGCCCTCGATCACCGCGCAGGCCAGTCCATGCCAGGAGGTGGCGCCCGCCGCAACCAGATTGAACACGCCCGACTCGAACCGACCCTGCGCCGATTCAGCCAACGTGCGGACCACCGCATGGGCGGTGATATCGGCAATCAGCCGTGCACTGGTGGGTGCGCCGATCTGGTCTGCCACCACCTTGAGGGCATCGCGCTCGGTGGCCAGCCGCAGCATCGTCTTGGGGAAATTGCCGCCGCGATCCGCATAGACCCAGCTGGTTCGAAACACCAGCCAGCGCCCGCCGGCTGCCGCGATCGCACGCTCACCGGCGAGTTTGGTGCGGCCATAGGCATTGAGCGGCGCGGTCGGGTCGGACTCGACCCAGGGTCGGTCGCCGCTGCCATCGAAAACATAGTCGGTCGAGTAATGCACCAGCAGCGCATCGAGCGCCAGCGCCTCCTGCGCCAGCACGCCGGGCGCCTCACCGTTGATGCGCAAGGCGAGCGCTTCTTCATCCTCGGCCTTGTCGACCGCGGTGTAGGCACCCGCATTGATGATCACATCGGGTCTGAGTCGACGCACGCAGGCTCGCAGACCCTGAGGATCGGCCAGATCGGCCTGCGAACGATCCAGTGCAATCACCTCGCCCAGTGGCTGCATGGATCGCGCCAGCTCCCAGCCGACCTGACCGCGGGCACCGGTGATCAGCACCTTCACGCGAACACCTCGGCCTGCTCGAATTTCAGGCCGGCGAGGTCCTTGGCCGACAGCGTCGGCTCGATGCCCCCGAGGTGCCAGTCGATGGCCAGCGTGGGGTCATTCCAGGCGATGCAGCGCTCATGTTGTGGCGCGTAGAAATCGGTGGTCTTGTAGAGGAAATCGGCCGTCTCGCTGAGCACGACAAAGCCATGCGCAAAACCGGCCGGCACCCAGAACTGGCGCTTGTTCTCGCCCGACAGCTCCACGCCATGCCATCGGCCGAAGGTGGGCGAGGCGCGACGCAGATCGACCGCGACATCGAAGACCACGCCGCTGACCACCCGAACCAGCTTGCCCTGAGGCTGCTGCAACTGATAGTGCAAGCCGCGCAGCACGCCGCGGGCACTGCGCGAATGGTTGTCCTGCACGAACTCGGGCGCCGTGCCGGTCAGCTCGCGAAACATGCGCTGGTTGTAGCTCTCCATGAAGAAGCCGCGCTCGTCGCCGAAGACCTTGGGCTCGAGCACCAGCAGACCGTCGATCGGGGTGGGGATTGCATTCATGGCCAGGCCTCGAGTTCAGAAGATCTGTTCGCTCGGCAGTCGGGCCAGATACTGGCCATAACTGCTCTTGCCGAGTTCGCGGGCCAGCACGGCGAGCTGGGCATCGTCGATCCAGCCCTTGCGCCAGGCCACTTCTTCAGGGCTGCCGATGCGAAGCCCCTGACGCCGCTCCACCGTCTGGATGAACAGACCGGCCTCGATCAGCGATTCATGGGTGCCGGTGTCGAGCCAGGCATGGCCACGCCCCAGCACATGCACATCGAGCGAACCCCGCTCCAGATAGACCCGGTTCAGGTCGGTGATCTCGAGTTCGCCGCGCGGCGAGGGCTTGAGCGATCGCGCAATCGAGACGACATCGCGGTCGTAGAAGTACAGACCGGTGACCGCATAACGGCTCTTGGGTTGGGCAGGCTTTTCCTCGAGGCTGATCGCACGGCCGTTCTCATCGAAGGCCACCACACCATAGCGCTCGGGATCATTGACCGGATAGGCAAAGACGGTCGCGCCTTCAGTGCGGGCTGCGGCCTTTTCAAGTTCGCGCCCGAGCTCCTGGCCGTGAAAGAGGTTGTCGCCGAGCACCAGCGCCGAGGGCGAATCACCGACGAATTCATCGCCGATCAGAAAGGCCTGCGCCAGGCCATCGGGGCTGGGCTGCACCGCAAAGCTCAGCTTCATGCCCCACTTGCTGCCATCGCCCAGGAGCTGCTCGAAACGGGGCGTGTCCTGTGGCGTCGAGATGATCAGCACCTCGCGGATACCGGCCAGCATCAGGGTCGACAGCGGGTAATAGATCATCGGCTTGTCGTAAACCGGCATCAGCTGCTTGGAGACCGCAAGCGTGCAGGGATGCAGACGCGTTCCCGAGCCGCCGGCCAGCACGATGCCCTTGCGCGAAGTGGTGGTGCTCATGCCGATTGACCCTCCCGGTCGCCGTAGTTGTTCTTCATCCAGTCCTGATACCGGCCGGAGGTCACGCCTTCGACCCATGCGGCGTTGTCCAGATACCAGCGCACCGTGCGGCGAATGCCGGACTCGAAGGTCTCGACCGGCCGCCAGCCGAGTTCATCGGCGATCTTGCGGGCATCGATCGCATAGCGACGGTCGTGGCCGGGGCGGTCCTTCACGAAGGTGATCAGCCGCTCGCGCGGGCCGGCGGCATCCGGGCGCATCTCATCGAGCAGGCCGCAGATGGTGCGCACGATCTCGATGTTGGCTTTTTCATTCCAGCCACCGACGTTATAGGTCTCGCCCAGGCGGCCGGCCTGCAGCACCCGGCGGATCGCCGAACAGTGGTCGGTCACATAAAGCCAGTCGCGCACGTTCAGACCATCGCCATAGACCGGCAGCGGCTCGCCGCGCAATGCCCGGGTGATCACCAGCGGGATCAGCTTCTCGGGAAACTGGAAGGGCCCGTAGTTGTTCGAACAGTTGGTGGTGAGCACCGGCAGGCCATAGGTGTGATGCCAGGCCCGCACCAGATGGTCCGAGGCCGCCTTGGAGGCGCTGTACGGGCTGTTGGGCTCATACGGATTCGTCTCGGCAAAGGGCGGCGCGTCAGATGAGAGCGAGCCATAGACCTCGTCGGTCGAGACATGCAGGAAGCGAAAAGACTCGCGTGCATCACCTTGCAGTTGCAGCCAGTGCTTGCGCGCGGCTTCGAGCAGCACAAAGGTGCCGTGGATATTGGTGTGCAGGAACGCTTGCGGTCCCAGGATCGAACGATCGACATGGCTCTCGGCAGCAAAGTGCACGACCGCGCGGGGCTGATGTTCGGCGAAGAGCCGCTCGACCAGGGCCGCGTCGGTGATGTCGCCGCGCACGAACACATGGCGGGCGTCATCTTTCAGAGCGGCGAGGTTCTCGAGGTTGCCCGCATAGGTCAGGGCATCAAGGTTGAGCACCGGTTCGCCGTTTGCGGCCAGCCAGTCGAGCACGAAGTTGGCACCGATGAAGCCGGCGCCGCCAGTCACGAGGATCACGTTGAGGGCCCTTTCGGCGACAAAACCTGCATTGTATCGACCCTGGTCAGGCTTGAACGTGACGGATTCGACCTCAGACCGACACGAGGCCATCGACGCGACGCTGTCTGACACCCGATGTCGTCAGCGATGAGGTGTGTGATCCGGCGTTGATCGGGCTGTGGTGCGGCTGCGATCCATCCGGCAACTCAGGCTCGATTGCCGGGCTATCCGGCAGCCGGCTGCGCCGCCCGACGCCGTCGGGCCAGCCAGGTCGCCACCGCCCAGAACAGCGCCACAGCCGCCGCCATCGCATACCACTGCACCGCATAGGCCCGATGCTTGTCGGCGCCGCTGCCCGGCTGGACCCAGTCACGCGCGAGCCCGTCATCGAGTGCAGACGTCTGGCGAATCAGGATGGGTTGCATCGCCAGACCCGACCATCCCGAATAGCTCGGCAGGCTCACCCGCTGCCAGATGCGTGAGCCGTCCGGACCGGGCCCCGCCTCGCCGCCCAGCAGCATCGGCTGGGCCAGTTCGGCCAGGGCAATGCCCTCGATCTGGACGGCCCCGGGCGGGGTCTGCAGCGCCGGCAGCCGATTGCGATCCTGGATGTCACGCGCAATCCAGCCACGCAGCACCAGCACATGGCGATCACCGGCGCCGGGCAGACCATCGGCAGCAGCTAAGAGTCGCATCGGTGTGAGCACATGAAAGCCGGCAACGCCCTGGCGCGTGCGGTTGTCCAGAAAGACCGATTGCTCAGGCAGCAGCACGCCCCGGGCCACGACCCGCGCGCCCTCCAGTGCAGAAGGATCGATCGGCGCCGCACCGAGGGTCACCGCCGGCTGACGCATTGCGGCATCCCGATCGAGCTGCGCGGTCTCCTTTTCGCTGGCGCGGCGCAGCTGCCAGTTGCCCAGCGACACGGTCAGCGCGATCGCAGCGATGGCTGCGATCGCCGGAATCAGCGTCCGGGGGCCCATGCGATACTCGTCAGGATGCGAATCATCATTGTTCTGGCCTTTGTGGGCATTATCGGCAGCCTGATGTCAGCGCTCTTCTTCATGATGCGCGACAAGGGGCAAACGCGAAACACCGTGCGTGCGCTCGGGCTGCGAGTGGGCCTGTCGGTTGCCCTGTTCATCTTCATTCTGGTGGCCAACCAGATGGGCTGGATCGAAAGCCGCGGCATCCCCATCGGGACGCCCTGAGCCCTGAGCCGCCTCGAGCGCCCACTGGCGGGCCGGGTCATTGGCATGGGCTGAAAACTTGCGGGCAAAGAATCGCCCGGTCGATTCCAGTCGGTGCAAATCTGAAGCACCAATCACCCGCGGATGCCCCTGGGCATCGAATGCATTGACCGCATGGTTGGAGGGCCGGATGCGAAAGCCGCTGTTGCCCAGCATCGTTGAGAACATCGATTCATCCACGATATGCAGCCGTCGGAAATGATCGATGCGCCGGTCATTGCGTGCCGAATCCACCAGATACTCGCAGACGCTGCGGCGCGCACCGAACCAGGTGCTGCCAATCATCGGTCGCCAGCCCTCGCCGAAGGGATGCGCACTGAGGGCGCTGGCCGCAGCCATCCGGGTCAGCGCCAGTCCTGCCTGCCGGGCAATGACCGAGCCACCGGTTCCATCCATCGGACGGCGCAGGACTGACAGCGAATGCGTCTGCAGCAGCGCCGGATGGTCACCGAAATACCAGCCGCGAACCCGGCGCAGCACACGAAAGCGCAGGGTGCGCCCAGCCAGATAGGTTCGGTAACCGAAATTCATCAGCATCGTGTCATCCGCATCGACCGGCATCAAATCGGCATGGATGTCTGCATCATTGCGATTCACATGGGCCTGGAAATCGGCCAGCGGGCGAATCGGCAGGCAGCTCGGGCTGAGCAGCTGGAAATAGTCGAAATCATGCTGCTCGAGCGCATAGGTGAGCGTGCGCAGAATCGCCTGACTGAAGCCCCAGCTGCCCCAGCCGGTCAGTGCCGGATCGGGCACAGACCGGGCATTGGGCAGGTTGATACAGGGGTCCGGACGTTTTGAGGTGTCGTGATGCACCAGCACCCGAAAGGGCGACAGCGCATCAACCAGTTGCCGGACGCAGTCCGGGCTCTCGTAGGAGGACATGAGGCCAAAGACGATGCGATTCGACACGGGTCACTTCCTTTCGAAGCACGGCGTATCAGAATCGAGTCTTGGCCGGCCGATCGCTTGAGCCGGCTCAGCATTCGTTGAAATCGCTTGACCAGCCCGCGTCAGCGTGGACGACTGCCGGGGTCGGCTGGCTGAGATGGCCGGGTGTCGAATCCGGAAGACAGGGCCAGACGGCGAGGCCGCCCGGTGTGCCGGGCGGCATGCTGGAACACCGCGCCACAGGGGCCATCGTTGGCCCCGGAACGTGGGATCAGAGCCAGTAGACGATGACGTACAGCCCGAGCCAGACCACGTCCACGAAGTGCCAGTACCAGGCGGCCCCTTCGAAGGCAAAGTGATGCTCCGGCGTGAAGTGGCCCTTGATGACCCTGAACAACACGACCGACAGCATGATCGCGCCGACGGTCACGTGAAAGCCGTGAAAACCGGTCAGCAGGAAGAAGGTCGAGCCGAAGATACCGGAAGTCAGCTTCAGGTTCAGGTCCTGGTAGGCATGGGCGTACTCCATCACCTGCAGGCCCATGAAGACGACACCCAGTGCAATCGTGGCAGCCAGCCAGAAAATCAGCGAACCACGCTTGTTGTCCTTGAGCGCATGGTGGGCGATGGTCAGCGTCACACCGGAAGCGAGCAACAGTGCCGTGTTGATCGTCGGAATCGGCCAGGGGCCGATGGTGGCGAAGCGCTCGATCGTGCCGGCCGGACCGACATTGGGCCAAGCGGCCGCGAAGTTCGGCCACAGGAACTGCTTGTGATCGAGGTCACCGAGCCACGGGGTGGTGATCGAGCGGGCATAGAACAACGCGCCAAAAAACGCCGCGAAGAACATCACCTCGGAAAAGATGAACCAGCTCATGCTCCAGCGAAAGGACGAATCCACCCGCTCGTTGTACTGCCCGCCCTCGGACTCGCCGGCCACCGCGCCGAACCAGCCGATCATCATGTAGAACAGGATGGCGAAGCCGGCCAGCAGGGCCCAAGGGCCCCAGGCCTGATGGTTCACCGTGCCGACCGCGCCGAATCCGGCGAAGGCCATTGCGACCGAACCCACCAGCGGCCACTTCGAGGGCGCGGGGACGTAGTAATAGGGTGCCGAAGCGTGCGCGCCTGCGCTCATCGTGATCTCTCCCTGGAATTCTGGTTGATTGATTCTTGTAGTGATGTAAGCAGGTTCATCATGAGCCCACCGCGAAACGAACGATCATCAGCAGCACGAAGACGAACAGGGCGGCCAGTGCGATGCCCACGCCAATCACCACGACCGGGTTCAGACTCGACACGTCCCGCTCGTGATCACGACTGGCGCGCACGCCAAAAAAGGATGCGCCCACCGCCTTGACGGTTTGCAGCAGGCTTGCCCGAGCGGCCGGTGGCGATGACGGTGGCGCTGTCATCAGGACCCCTGCTTGCCCGAAACGACGCCGGTCTGCGGTTGCATGCCTGAGCCGATCTCGAAGAAGGTGTAGGACAGGGTGATCGTCGTGACATTGGCCGGCAGCTTCGGATCGATGATGAAGACCACCGGAAAACGCCGTGTTTCCTGCGCAGCCAGCGCCTGCTGCTTGAAGCAGAAACACTCGAGCTTGTGAAAATACTGCCCAGCCACCGCAGGCGCATAGCTGGGGATGGCCTGTCCGGCGAGGTCCTGCTGCGAGCCGTTGACCAGTTCGTAGCCGATGGTGACCACCTCACCGGGATGCACCTTGATCTCGCGCTTTTCCGGGCGGAACTGCCAGGCACCGAAGTGGTTGTTGGCATCGAACTCGACCGTGACCAGGCGGCTGGTATCGACTTGCGTGTTGCGCACCCGCTCCTCGAGCAGCGGGTCGGCCTTGGTCAGCAGATTGATGCCGGTGAATTCGCAGATCGCGCGGTACATCGGCACCATCGCAAAGCCGAAACCGAACATCAGCCCGACCAGGACGGCCAGCTTGCCCAAGGTCTGACGATTGACGACCGAGCGGCTCATCAGAAGAAAGCCCGCTTCACGATCACCCCGGCGAAGAACACCGCCGCGATCGACAGCAGCACCAGCGCCGTGCGCAGATTGGCTGGCGGACGGCGGGGTGTGCTGGGCTGATCGCTCATCGACAGTGACCGTGTGGGCTCAGGCGGCAGGACTCAGCGAACCGTCGGGGGCGTCTCGAAGGTGTGGAACGGGGCCGGCGACGGCACGGTCCACTCCAGACCCTGAGCGCTTTCCCAGACCTGATCGGTCGCCTTGGGGCCACCCTTGATGCACTTGAGGATGGCGTACAGGAAGATCAGCTGCGACAGACCGAACCCGAAGGCGCCGATCGAGGCAACCAGATTGAAATCGGCGAACTGCATCGGATAGTCGGCATAGCGACGGGGCATGCCGGCCAGCCCGAGGAAGTGCATCGGGAAGAAGGTGATGTTGAAGGTGATCAGCGAGGCCCAGAAGTGCAGCTTGCCGAGCGACTCGTCGTACATGTGGCCGGTCCATTTCGGCAGCCAGTAGTAGGTGCCGGCAAACAGGGCGAACAGGGAGCCCGCCACCAGCACGTAGTGGAAGTGCGCCACCACGTAGTAGGTGTCATGCAACTGGATGTCGAGCGGCGCCACCGACAGGATGATGCCGGTCAGGCCACCCATGGTGAACACAAAGATGAAGCCAATGGCAAACAGCATCGGCGTCTCGAAGGTCATCGAGCCACGCCACATGGTGGCCACCCAGTTGAAGATCTTCACACCCGTGGGCACCGCGATCAGCATGGTCGCGTACATGAAGAAGAGCTGGCCGGTCACCGGCATGCCGGTAGTGAACATGTGGTGCGCCCACACGATGAAGGACAGGATCGCGATCGATGCGGTGGCATAGACCATCGAGCTGTAGCCGAACAGACGCTTGCGGGCGAAGGTCGGGATGATCTCGCTCACGATGCCGAAGGCCGGCAGGATCATGATGTAGACCTCGGGGTGCCCGAAGAACCAGAAGATGTGCTGATACATCACCGGGTCGCCGCCGCCGGCTGCATTGAAGAACGACGTGCCGAAATGACGGTCGGTCAGCACCATCGTGATCGCACCGGCCAGAACCGGCATCACGGCGATCAGCAGGTAGGCGGTGATCAGCCAGGTCCAGACGAAGAGCGGCATCTTCATCAGCGTCATGCCCGGGGCGCGCATGTTCAGGATCGTGGTGATGATGTTGATCGAGCCCATGATCGAGGACGCGCCGAGAATGTGAATGGCGAAGATCGCCATGTCCATGCCCACGCCCATCTGCACCGACAGCGGCGCATACAAGGTCCAGCCGGCCGCCGTGGCGCCGCCCGGTGCGAAGAACGAGCCGATCAGCAGCAGCGCCGCCGGCGGCATCAGCCAGAAGCTGAAGTTGTTCATCCGGGCAAAGGCCATGTCGGATGCACCGATCATCAGCGGGATCTGCCAGTTCGCGAAGCCCACGAAGGCCGGCATGATCGCGCCGAACACCATGATCAGACCGTGCATGGTGGTCAACTGGTTGAACAGCTCAGGCTGAACATATTGCAGACCGGGCTGCATCAGCTCGGCCCGGATGGTCAGCGCCAGCACACCCCCTGACAGCAGCATGGCGAAGCTGAACCACAGGTACAGCGTGCCGATGTCCTTGTGGTTGGTGGCATAGAGCCACCGCCTCCACCCGTGAGGATGGTCATGTGCATGGTCGTCATGCCCGGCGTGATGGTCCAGTACTGCGCTCATCGACTGCTCCTGATCTCGAATGCTGTGTTCGCTGACGAAACTGTGTTGAAGGGCCCGGCGCTCACTTGCGTGCAGCAGTGAAGTCGCTGGGCTGGATCACGTTGTCTTCTGCCTTGTTGCCCCAGGCATTGCGGGTGTAGGTGGAGACCGCTGCCAGCTCGACATCCGAGAGCTGCTTGAAGGAGGCCATCGCCGTGCCCTGCTTGCCATTGAGCAGCAGTGCGATCTGATCGTCCTGCTTGCCCAGCACCACTTTGGATCCGTCGAGTGCCGGGAATGCGCCCGGGACACCCTTGCCGGTGGCCTGGTGGCAGGCGACGCAGTTGGCTGCATACACTTTCTGGCCGCGGTCGTTCAGGTCGGCCATCTGCCAGGTTTTGGTCGGATCATCGGCCAGTGCCAGCATTTCCTTTTTCTTGCCGTCGGCCCAGGCGCGGTAGTCCTCCTGGCTCTTCACCTCGACCACGATCGGCATGTAGGCGTGGTTCTTGCCGCACAACTCGGCGCATTGCCCACGGTACACACCCACCTTCTCGGCCCGGAACCAGGTGTCGCGCACGAAGCCCGGGATGGCATCCTGCTTGACACCGAAGGCCGGCACCATCCAGGCATGGATCACGTCGTTGGCGGTCAGCACCATGCGGATCTTCTGACCGACCGGCACCACCAGCGGCTGATCGACTTCCATCAGATAGGTCTCGGTGCGGGGTGCGCGGCCGTCCATCTGCTCGGCGGTCGTCGAGAGCGTGGACAGGATCGAGACGCCTGCGCCTTCGCCCTTGAGGTATTCGTAACCCCACTTCCACTGATAGCCGGTCGCCTTGATGGTGAGATCGGCCTGAGAGGTGTCTTTCTGCTCGATCACCATGCGGGTGGCCGGAATGGCCAGGCCGATCACGATCAGGAAGGGCACGACCGTCCAGGCGATCTCGACCAGGGTGCTCTCGTGGAAATCGGCAGGCTTGGCGCCCTTGGATTTACGGTGCGCCCAGATCGAATAGAACATCACCCCGAAGACGGCGATGAAAATGAGGACGCAGACCACCATGAGGAAGTTGTGGATCCACCACTGGTCTGCGGCGATGCGGGTCACGCCCTCGGTCAGATTGATCTGCTTGACCGCCGGGCCGCCCGGCATGTCGGACACCGCCCAGGCAGAGCCTGCGAAAACTGCGCTTGCCGCCGCCACCAACGGCCGAACAAGCATTCCCTGATCTATGTGTTGTCGTAATTGCATGATCCCACCAGAACGCATCAAGATCGCATCAACTGCATTTCGCTTCTGAGCTGCCGAGCCAGGTCCGAACGCTCGGACTCCGGGACGAATCGCCCCACTTCAATCCGCCGGCCTGCCGCGACGAGTGCGATCAACTCGCGCCGCCTGCCGGTGTACTCGACCCGGATCCAGGCCGGGACACACTGCTGCTGAACCAGGCTGGACGCTCGACTGATCTCGACGAGCAAGCCATCCGGACTCAGGACGATCCGTTCGTAATCTGTCGCGTGACGCGCATGGAACACGAACGCAATACCCAGGGCCGACACTTCCACCAGGGCGAATGGCAGCACCATCCAGGCCCCCGACAGGGCAAACAGACCGGCGATTGCCAGCGAAAGACCTGACAGTGCGGCAAACACAACCGCCAGCTGAGACGGCGTCAGCGAGCAGTTCTGTTTGCTCAACCACTCGTGCCGATGCCCGGACACCTCATGAACCCAGCGACGCTGCATCGGAGCGACCACATCACAAGAAGCTGTGCAACGCAGCATTATAGGCGTCGCAGGAAACGGCCAGCAAGCTGAGCTGCCTTCACCCCGCCCGCAACAATGCCAATCCACGGGTCGTGCGGTGTCAAGCCCCCCCGCGAGCGGGACGGCGCGGATGCAATGTCACCGGAGAAAAGCCGTCGTTGCGCCGCTTGGTGGCGGAACACCAGGCATGTCCATGGATCAACTCGAAGCTCAGGCCCATCGGGAGGTCGCGCTGGGCCAGCCCCTGCAGCAGGGCCTCCCGCTGGCGCGGGGTTGACAAGCCCCGGGGTCGCCGCCGACTCGCATCCCCGCCCAGTGCGCGCACATCGGCCAGCATGCGAAGCGGATCGGCCCAGGTGACCGTCAGCCGCTCGGTGTCCATCACCGGCTCGGCGAAACCCGCAGCCAGCAGTGCATCCCCGATATCGTGCATGTCGGGCAAGGTCGGCAGGCGGGCGCCTGCGCTGCGCAGTTCGATCAGGGTATCGACGCCCAGCGCGGTGAACATCAGCAGCCCGTCCGGTCGGATGACCCGATACCACTCGGCAATCGCGGCCGGCACGTCATCGAACCAGTGCAGCACCAGATTGGACCAGACCAGGTCGACGCTGGCATCGGCCAGCGGCAAACCATGGGCATCGCCCACGACAAAGCGGGCGGGCGCAGCCTGCGGTGCGCTGGGGGTCGCGCCCAGTCGCCTGACCAGCGACTGAACCCACCGACCTGCGGCTGACTCGCTTGATTGCACGGCGGCGCGCGCTCTGGAAACTCGGGATTCGGCCAGATCGATACCAAGCACTTCGGCCGAGGGCCAGCGGCGCGCCAGGGCCTGTGTCCCGGCGCCGGTTCCGCAGCCGACGTCGAGCACCCGTTGCGGTTGCAGTCGGATGAGGTCCAGGCGCTCGAGCATGCGGTGCTCGACTTCACGCAGCAGGAAATCGGCCGGGTCCGGATGCTGCGCGCGGCGCTCGAACTGGCGGCGCACAGACGAACGGTCTAGGTCTGAAGGCTCGGGCATGGCCGCGCGAGTATACGGGCGGGCTATTGTTGACCCATGCACCCTCGCCGCGCCGCACGATTCAACCGCCTGCACCGCAGGCTCGGGCATTGGCTCGACCATCTTGCGCCGCGTCACTGCGCCCTGTGCAACCAGATCCTCGCGCCGGCCACCGTCCCGGGCCTTTGCATGCCCTGCCTGCACGATCTGCCCGGCGCGCAATGCGTACGCTGCAGCCGCTGCGCGATGCCACTGGGCACGTCGCCCTGCCCGTGCGCTCAATCGGGCTGGCCGATTTCACGCACGGTGGTGGCCGCCGACTATGCCCCGCCACTTGACCGGCTGATCACCGCAATGAAGTTCGGCCGCCAGCTGGCGCTGACGCGGCCCCTGGGCGAACTGCTCGCCGCGGCCTGGCTGGCCGACCCGCACCCGGCCTCAATCGATTGCCTGGTGCCGATTCCCCTGGCGCCACAGCGCCTGGCGCGGCGAGGCTTCAATCAGGCACTTGAACTCGCCCGAGCCTTCAACCGCTGCCTGCATGAACCGCTGCCGCTCCTGGCGCATGGCCTGGTCCGGCTGCGCGAAACCGCCGCCCAGTCGGAACTCGATCTTTCAAGCCGCCGCACCAATCTGGTCGGCTGCTTCGCGGCCGACGCCCGTCTGCGCGGTGCGCGCATCGGCCTGATCGACGACGTCATGACCAGCGGCAGCACGCTCACCGAGGCCGCCCGTGCGATTCAGGCGGCGGGTTGCACCAGCCTGGTCGCGATCGTGGTGGCGCGAGCCGTCTGACCACTGCGTCCCCCTTCATCCACCCCAGCCGAGCGCTAGACTGACTGCCATGTTCAACGTCGTTCTCGTTCACCCGGAGATTCCGCCCAACACCGGCAATGTGATCCGGCTGTGCGCCAACACCGGCGCGCAGCTGCATCTGGTCGAGCCACTCGGCTTCGAGCTGGACGACGCTCGCATGCGCCGCGCCGGGCTCGACTACCACGAGTGGGCCAGCGTGCGGGTGCATCCAGACTGGCCCAGCCTGCTCCAGAGCTGCCGTCCGGACGCAGGCCGCCTGTTTGCCCTGACCACCCGCGGCGAACGCCCGCCCTCGTCGATCGCTTTCAGAGCCGGGGACTGGTTCATCTTCGGCTCCGAAAGTGCAGGCCTGCCAGCCGACCTGCGCGATGCCATTCCGGCTGCACAGCGCCTGCGCCTGCCGATGCGGCCCAACAACCGCAGCCTGAACCTGTCCAACGCCGTGGCGGTGGTCGTCTATGAGGCCTGGCGCCAGCTCGACTTCGCCGCCGGTCAGTAAGGCCTCGGCCGCTGCCCCGGCTGCCTCACCAGCCGCCTCAGAAACCGCTGAATCGGGCGAAGCCTTCGACCGGATCGCGGTCGGTGTAGAGCGTGTTGATCACCGCATCCGGGTCGGCCCATCCCAGCGACATGCCGCACACCAC
Organism: uncultured Burkholderiales bacterium; assembly: GCA_903923345.1. Classification (GTDB taxonomy): domain Bacteria; phylum Pseudomonadota; class Gammaproteobacteria; order Burkholderiales; family Burkholderiaceae_E; genus UBA4615. Next base: position 18,803 of record CAIXXI010000118.1, read on the forward strand.
CATCTCGTTGTCAGGGATGCCGATGCATTCGGAGATGATCTTGTGGAAATCGAGAAAGGCGGCTTGCGGGCAGGTGTCCAGGCCGCGGGCACGCGCAGCGAGCATCACGTTCTGGATGAACATGCCGTAGTCCAGCCAGCTGCCCTTTTCCAGAATGCGATCGATGGTGAACATCAGTCCGACCGGTGCATCGAAGAACGAGTAGTTGCGTCCATGCTGCACGTGGGTCTTCTCGAAGTCGCCTTTGCCGATTCCCAGCAGGCCGTACATGTCCCAGCCAACCTTGCGACGGCGGTCGACATACGGCGAGGTCCATTGCTGCGGGTAATACGCGTACTCACGCGTGAAGGTCTTGGCGACCTCCGGATTGTCGAAGGCTTCCAGGATGCGTCGGCTGAGCTCGGCGCGCGGCTCGCCGGCGACCACATACACTTTCCAGGGCTGCGTATTCGTGCCCGACGGCGCACGCGCCGCCACCTTCAGAATGTCCTCGACCGTCTCGCGAGGCACTTCACGCGGCAAGAAGGCGCGGATCGACTGGCGCGTAATCATCGCCTCATCGGCATCCTTGCAGGGTTGATGACGGGTGCTCGGAACAAAGCTCATGGGGTCTCCTGTGGGTGTGGTGTCGTAAATGGGTGGACGATGAATCGCCAGGCCGGCGGCTCAGGCACCTGCCAGACCGAGCCGGTCCAGGGCAGCCTCGAGGGTGTTGACCGTCTCGAGCAAGGCCAGGTCGCGCTCGGCCACCAGGCCCTTGGCGCTCATGAAGCGCAGGGTCTCGAT
>CAIXXI010000119.1 GCA_903923345.1 uncultured Burkholderiales bacterium
CCCCAGGCGAAGCTTCGCGCACAGGACCGACCTTCACCGAAACCGGCCGAGCCGGGGCCGTCTTCGTGCCCTCCGCCCGCAGCGCAGCGGCGCGCGCTGCGCCTGGCGCCAACGCATTCCCGCCCCAGTTCGAGACGCGACCGGCCGCCATACTCGATGTCGAAGTGCCGGCCGAGCGCCCCGATCTGGAATTCGACCTGCCTGGCATGCCCAGCCCGCCACCCGCGCCGGCGCTGTCGACTCTGCCGGAACCCGGTCCCGATTCCCTGTCCATCGAGATCCTCGATTCAAGCCTGCCACCGGCCTTCGAGGAGGCCGCCGTGCTGTATTCCAACGGCCAGGCCGATGATGCTCAGGCGATTCTGAGCCATTCGATTCAGGATCCATCGCTCGGCGCGCATGCCCGACAGGCCTGGGCGATGCTGCTCGACCTGCATCAGGCTCGAGGCCACCGTGAGGCCTTCGAGCAGCTCGCGATTGACTATGCAGCCCGATTCGAAACCTCCCCGCCCAGCTGGGACGATGCCATGGCGCTGCCCGAGCCGCCCGCCCCCACGACCGGCGGCCCGGCGGTGGTGGCGCTGCCCGCGATGCTCGATGCACAGGCCGTCAAGCAGTTCGAACAGGTCAGGCGCTTCGCGCAGCGCGGCCGCGCGGTCACGCTCGATGTGCTGCCGGTCAAGGATGCCGACGCAATCGGTGCTGACCTCCTGCTGCGCGTGTTAACCGCCTTCATCAAGGGCGGATCGGAGATGAGCGTGGTGGGTGTCGAATCGCTGCTCGCTGTGCTGGCCCGGACCACTGAAACCGGGCGTCGCGACCCATCCGAGGCATGCTGGATGCTGCAGATCGAGCTGCTCCGGCTGCTCGGACGCGAGTCGGCTTTCGAGGACATGGCCATCGACTACTGCGTGACCTATGAAGTTTCGCCGCCGTCGTGGGAGCCGATGCCCGCAACCCTCACGGCTGCCGCTGCGGGTTCGGTGCGGGGCACTGCGACCGCATGGGCGGCTGTGCCGTCGGTGGTCGCCGGCGACGACGCCATCGAACTGATCGGCAATCTTGAAGGGCGTATCCAGGATGTGCTGGTTGCTCTGCGCGAACACGCTGCGAATCGCCGCGAGATCACGCTTCAGTGCCGCAGGCTGGTTCGCGTCGATTTCGGCGCAGCGGGTGAATTGCTCAACGAGATCGTTGCGCTGAAGGCAGCCGGCAAGTATCTTCGCCTGCGGGATGTGAACCATCTGGTGGCGGCGCTGCTGTCGGTGATGGGCATCCCGGAACTGGCCGACGTTCGCCTGCGCCGACTCTGACGGCCACGCGGCCGCTCAAGCCTTCCCGGCCCCTTGCGGGGCCGTGCTGACCCAGGGCCCATCCGGGCAACAGACACCATGGAACAGTTTCACGGCACCACGATCGTGTCCGCGCGGCGCGGTGAGCAGGTTGCGCTGGGCGGCGACGGCCAGGTCACGCTGGGCAACATCATCATCAAGGCCAGCGCACGCAAGGTGCGCCGTTTGCATCATGACAAGGTGCTGGCCGGATTTGCCGGCGGAACGGCCGATGCATTCACACTCTTCGAGCGCTTCGAAGCCAAACTCGAAAAGCACTCCGGGCATTTGCTGCGATCGGCTGTGGAATTGGCCAAGGACTGGCGCACCGACCGCATGCTGCGCCGCCTCGAGGCCATGCTCGCGGTCGCGGACACGCAGAATTCGCTGGTGATCACCGGCAACGGCGATGTCCTGGAGCCCGAGTTCGGCCTGATTGCCATCGGATCAGGTGGCCCCTACGCGCAGGCCGCTGCCCGTGCCTTGCTGGAGAACACCGAGTTGTCAGCCCAGGAGGTTGTCCGCAAATCGCTCGCCATCGCGGGCGACCTGTGCATCTACACCAATCAGAGCCACACCATCGAGACGCTGGGCTGAGCCCGCGCACCTGGACCAGACGGCCTGTGCAGCCGGTTCAGGCGACGTTCAGTCGCGCTGCCGCCTCGTCGATTTTCTCGCGCAAGGCTTCGTAGCTGCGGGTCACCGGAAACTGTGGAAACTGCGCCACGATCGACTCGGGCGGATGGATGAAGAAACCGGCATCGGCCGCGCCCAGCATGGCGGTGTCGTTGTAGGAGTCGCCGGCTGCGATCACCTTGAAATTCAGAGCATGCAGCGCATTGACCGCTGCCCGCTTCTGGTCCGGCATGCGCAGCACATGGCGGGTGACGAAGCCCTGCTCATTGGTCTCGAGCCGGTGACACAGCAGGGTCGGCCGCCCGAGTTGGCGCATCAGCGGATCGGCGAACTCATAAAAGGTGTCCGACAGGATCAGCACCTGGAACCGGCTGCGCAGGTCATCCAGAAACTCACGCGCACCCGCCATCGGCCCCATGCCATCGATGACCTGCTGGATGTCGGCCAGCTTCAGACCATGGCGGGTGAGCAGGTCGATGCGAAAGCGCATCAGCTTGTCGTAGTCGGGCTCGTCACGTGTGGTGCGGGACAACTCCGGGATACCGGAGCGCTTGGAAAACTCGATCCAGATTTCGGGGACCAGCACACCTTCCATGTCGAGGCAGACGACCAGCATGGCGAGATCCGTCAGCCTTTACGCTTGAAGCGGTCGGCAATCTCGCCGACGATGCCTTTGCGAAACAGCAGCACCACGATCACGAAGATCAGGCCCTGAACCACCAGCACCCACTCGCCCAGCGAGGCGAGGTAGTTCTGCATGCCGATGATGACGGCAGCGCCCACCACCGGACCGAAGACCGTGCCCATGCCGCCCACCAGGGTCATGAGCACCACCTCGCCTGACATCTGCCAGGTGACGTCGGTGAGCGAAGCGAGCTGAAAGACCTGTGCCTTGATTGCGCCGGCCACACCCGCCAGGGTGGCCGACAACACGAAGGCCAGCAGCTTGTAGCGGTCGACCTGATAGCCCAGTGAAATGGCTCGCGGTTCATTTTCGCGAATCGCCTTGAGCACCTGCCCGAAGGGCGAGTGGATGGTCCGATAGATCAGCGCAAAGCACAGCACGAAGATCGCAAGCACGAAGTAGTACATCGTGATGTCGTTCTTCATGTCGATGAGGCCGAACAGCTTGGTCCTCGGGATCGACTGAATGCCGTCTTCACCGCCGGTAAAGGGCGCCTGCAGACAGTAGAAATAGACCATCTGCGACAGCGCCAGCGTGACCATCGCGAAGTAGATGCCCTGACGACGAATCGCGATCGCACCGGTGATCAGGCCCAGCAGCGCGGCCACCGCGGCCCCAGCCAGGATGCCCATCTCGATATTCCATCCCAGGACCTTGACCACATGGCCGCTGACATAAGCGGCCAGTCCGAAGAACATGGCATGGCCGAAGGACAACAGGCCCACGAAGCCGATCAGCAGGTTGAAGGCGCAGGCAAACAGTGCAAAGCACAGCACCTTCATCAGGAACAGCGGGTAGCCCCCGAGGAAGGGCAGCACCAGCATGATCGCCAGGAAAGCTGCAAACAGCAGCAGGCCATTGCGACCAGAGGCCACGGACGGTGCAGCAGCAGGAGAGGCTGCGGAGGAGGCGGGCGTGGCAGAGACGTTCATTTCTGTTTTCCGAACAGGCCGGCAGGCTTGATCATGAGCACGATGGCCATGATGACGAAGATCACGATGGCTGAGCCCTGCGGATAGAAGACCTTGGTGAGGCCCTCGACGATGCCCAGCCCGAAACCGGTGAGGATCGAGCCCAGGATCGATCCCATGCCTCCAATCACCACCACTGCGAACACAACGATGATCAGGTTGGCGCCCATGGTGGGATTGACCTGATACGCAGGCGCGGCCAGCACGCCGCCCAGTGCTGCCAGGCCGACGCCGAAACCGTAGGTGAGGGTTACCATGCGCGGCACGTTGATGCCCATGGCCTGAACCAGGTCAGGCCTTTCGGTCGCAGCCCGCAGGTAGGAGCCGAGCTTGGTGCGCTCGATCATGTACCAGGTCGCCAGACACACCACCAGCGACGCGGCGATGATGAAGGCCCGGTAATAGGGCAGGAACATGAAACCCAGATTCATGCCGCCGGGAATCGGGTTGTCGAAGGGTTGCCCCGACGACCCGAACTGCCGACGGTACAGACCCTCGATAATCAGCGCCATGCCGAAGGTCAGCAGCAGACCGTAGAGGTGATCGAGGTGGTAGAGCTTCTTGAGGAACAGCCGCTCGAGCACCATGCCGAAGATGCCGACCAGGATCGGCACCACCACAAGCGAAACCCAGAAGGGCACCCCCAGCCAGTTGAGCAGCATCCAGGCACCGAAGGCACCCATCATGTACTGGGCGCCGTGGGTGAAGTTGATGACGTTGAGCAGACCGAAGATCACCGCCAGGCCGAGCGACAACAGCGCGTAGAACGCGCCGTTGATCAGGCCAAGCAGCAGTTGCCCGAAAAAGGCCTGCGATGAGATGCCGAGAAGTTCAAACATGGCGAGGTGACTTCAGAGTGATGCGAGCAGTGACTCGTTACTTCTTGACCAGGTAGCACTCGGACTGCGCCAGCGGCCGGAAGGCTTCGTTGGCAGGCACGGTTGCACGCAGCTTGTAGTAGTCCCAGGGGTACTTCGATTCCGAGGGCTTCTTGACCTCGAAGAGGAAGACATCGTGCATCTTGCGGCCGTCGATTCGCACGGTGCCTTTGCCGAAGAGCGGGTCATCGGTCGGCAGGGCCTTCATCTTCTCGACGACTTTTGCGCCGTCACCATCGGACTTCATCTCGTAGACCGCTTTGAGGTAGTGCATCGTGGCCGAATACACGCCCGCCTGAGCCATGGTCGGCATGCGGCCCTTGTTGCCGGCTGCGAAGGCCTTCGAGAAATTGCGGGTGCCTTCGTTGGTATCCCAGTAGAAGGACTCGGTCAGCAGCAGGCCTTGCGCGGTCGCAAGTCCCAGTGAGTGGATGTCCGAGATGAACACCAGCAGGCCCGCCAGCGACTGCCCGCCTTTGGTGATGCCGAATTCGGCCGCCTGTTTGATGGCGTTGACGGTGTCGCCACCGGCATTGGCCAGGCCGATCACCTTGGCCTTGGAGGCCTGAGCCTGCAGCAGGAAGGAGGAGAAGTCCTGGCCCGGGAAGGGGTGACGCACCTTGCCGACCACCTTGCCGCCGTTGGACGTCACGACGGCTTCGACGTCACGCTCCAGGGCATGACCGAAAGCATAGTCGGCGGTCAGGAAGAACCAGGTGTCGCCACCGGTCTTGATCGCGGCCTTGCCGGTGCCGTTGGCCAGTGCAACCGTGTCGTAGGTCCAGTGGATGGTGTTCGGGGTGCAGGCCTTGCCGGTCAGGTCGGAGGTCGCGCCACCCGAGTTCAGCATGATCTTGTTCTTGTCCTTGACGATCTGGTTGATCGCCAGCGCCACGGAGGACGTGCCGACGTCGAGGATGACGTCGACCTTGTCGATGTCGATCCACTGCCGTGCGATGTTCGAGCCGATGTCAGGCTTGTTCTGGTGGTCTGCGCCGATGACTTCGACGTTCAGGCCCTTGGCTTTGGCACCGAAGTCTTCGACCGCCTTGCGGGCCGCCCACAGCGAGCCGGTTCCGGTGATGTCGGCATACAGACCCGACATGTCATTGAGCACGCCCAGCTTGATCACACCATCGCTGTACTGGGCGCTGGCGCTGGTGGAAATCAGCGCGAAGGCCGCGGCGAGGGCGGCTTTCCTGAATTGGGGCTTGAAGTTCATTGACGTGTCTCCTGATTGTTCGACATCGAGCGCAACCCATGCGTCGCGAGGCCGGGTGCCGGCCTCGCGATGCTCACCGGGTATGCCGGGAAAGACTTACTTCTTGACCAGGAAGCAGTCCGACTGCGACAGCGGACGGAAGGCTTCATTGGCGGGGATCGTGGCACGCAGCTTGTAGTAGTCCCACGGGCCTTTCGACTCGGAGGGCTTCTTCACTTCGTACAGATACACGTCGTGCATCTTGCGGCCATCGACGCGGATCATGCCCTTGCCGAACAGCCTGTCGTCGGTCGGCATCGATTTCATCTTCTCGACGACCTTCACACCGTCGGCATCGGACTTCATCTCATGCACTGCCTTCAGGTAGTGCATGACCGCGCCATAGACGCCGGCCTGGACCATCGAGGGCATGCGCCCCTTGTTGGCGGCTGCGAATTCCTTGGAGAAGGCGCGGGTGCCGTCGTCCTTGTCCCAGTAGAAGGCTTCGGTGAGCAGCAGTCCCTGTGCAGTGGGCAGGCCCAGCGAGTGCACGTCGGTCACGAAGACCAGCAGACCGGCGAGGTTCTGGCCGCTCTTGGTGATACCGAATTCAGAGGCCTGCTTGATGCTGTTGATGGTGTCGCCACCGGCATTGGCCAGACCGATCACCTTGGCCTTGGAGGCCTGAGCCTGCAGCAGGAAGGAGGAGAAGTCCTGGCCCGGGAAGGGATGGCGCACCTTGCCCAGCACCTTGCCGCCCGAGGCGGTCACCACGGCTTCGACGTCGCGCTCCAGCGCATGGCCGAAGGCATAGTCGGCGGTCAGGATGAACCAGGTGTCGCCGCCGTTCTTGACCGCGGCCTTGGCCGTGCCGTTGGCCAGCGCAACCGTGTCGTAGGTCCAGTGGACGGTGTTCGGCGAGCAGGCCTTGTTGGTCAGGTCTGAGGTGGCCGCGCCCGAATTCAGGTGAACCTTGTTCTTGTCGCGGATGATCTGGTTAACAGCCAGCGCGGTCGAGGAAGTGGGGACGTCGGCGATGGCGTCGACCTTGTCGACGTCGATCCACTGACGAACGATGTTCGACGCGATGTCGGGCTTGTTCTGGTGGTCGGCACTGATGATTTCGACGTTCAGGCCCTTGGCCTTGGCGCCGAAGTCTTCAACCGCCTTGCGGGCCGCCCAGACCGAGCCTGCACCGGTGATGTCGGCGTACAGGCCTGAAGCGTCATTGACGACGCCGATCTTGATCACACCATCGGTGTACTGGGCGCTTGCAGCTGTGCCCGTCAGGGCGATTGCGGCGGCCAGGGCTGCCTTGGCAAACAGGGGCTTGAGTCTCATGGTGTCTCCTTCCGGTAAATCGACGACATCGAAGGTGGTGGTTGGGTAAGGATGGCGCGCTCGAAGCCAGGCGTCAGACGCCGAGATAGGCCTCGAGTTTGCTCTGGTTGGCCTTGACCTGATCGTTCATGATCATGTCGACGACCGTGCCATGCTCGACGACGTAATGCCGGTCGGCGACCGTCGAAGCAAAGCGGAAATTCTGTTCGACCAGCAGCACGGTGAAGCCCTTTTGCTTGAGCGTGCGGATGATCTGGCCAATGTGCTGCACGATCACCGGGGCCAGGCCTTCGGTGGGTTCATCCAGCAGCAAAAAGCGCGCGCCGGTGCGCAGGATGCGGGCAATCGCCAGCATCTGCTGCTCGCCACCCGACAACTTCGTGCCCTGGCTATTGGTGCGCTCGAGCAGCCTTGGAAAGAGCTCGTAGACCTCGTCCAGGGTCATGCCGCCTGGCTTGACCACCGGGGGCAGCTCAAGATTTTCGCGCACATTCAGGCTGGAGAAGATGCCGCGCTCTTCAGGGCAATAGGCAATGCCGGTGCGTGCAATCAGGTTCGAGAGCATGTCGATGGTCTCGGTGCCTTCGAAGCGAACCGAGCCGGTCCGCTTGCTCAGCATGCCCATGATCGCCCGCATCGTGGTGGTCTTGCCGGCGCCATTGCGCCCCAGCAGGGTGACGACTTCCCCTGCTGGCACCGAAAAATTCATCCCGTGCAGGACATGGCTTTCGCCGTACCAGCCGTTGAGATCCTTGACTTCGAGGAGTGCTGCGTCAGGCATGGCCGGTCCCCATGTAGGCGTCGATCACCTGCGGATTGCTGGAGACTTCGGCGTAGTTGCCTTCGGTCAGGATTTCACCCCGCGCGAGTACGGTGATGCGGTCGGACAGGTCGGAGACCACGGACAGATTGTGCTCGACCATCAGCACCGTCCGGTTGGCTGCAACCCGCTTGATGAGTGCGGCGATGCGGCCGATGTCTTCGTGGCCCATGCCTGAGGTGGGCTCATCAAGCAGCATCATCTCCGGGTCCAGCGCCAGCGTGGTCGCGATTTCCAGAGCCCGTTTGCGGCCGTAGGACAACTCGACTGCGGTCAGGCCCGCGTACTCGGACAGACCGACTTCTTCGAGCAGCTGCATGGCGCGGTCGTCCAGCGAATGCAGTGAACTTTCCGAGCGCCAGAAGTGAAAGGAGGTGCCGAGCTTGCGCTGAAGCGCAATGCGCACGTTTTCCAGCACGGTCAGGTGCGGGAAGGTGGCGGAAATCTGGAAACTGCGCACCATGCCCATCCCGGCGATGTCGGCCGGCTTGGTGCGGGTGATGTCCCGGCCATTGAACAGGATCTTGCCTGCCGTGGGCTTCAGGAATCGGGTGATCAGGTTGAAGCAGGTGGTCTTGCCCGCGCCATTCGGGCCGATCAGGGCATGAATCGATCCGCGAGCGATCTTCAGCGAAACGCCCTTGACGGCGTAAAAGCCGTTGAAATCGATCGACAGGTCCTGGGTTTCGACGATGTGGTCGGCCGCCATGGGTCTCCGGCTCTCATTAGAAGAATTTCGGGTCTGAGACTTGCTCATCCCGAATAGGGGTGCGCAAGGCTAACAGCGTGGTTTGCCCGCAGTCAAATTCCCCTATTTTCATCAGGCCTCCCGGGTGCGTTAATCTGTGTCTCATGACCACGATGACACCCCAGGAAATCGTCTCCGAGCTCGATCGCCACATCATCGGGCAGGACCGCGCCAAGCGGGCGGTGGCGATTGCGCTTCGCAATCGGTGGCGCCGCCAGCAGGTCGAAGAGCGGCTGCGACAGGAAATCACGCCCAAGAACATTCTGATGATCGGGCCCACGGGCGTGGGCAAGACTGAAATCGCCCGACGCCTTGCCCGACTCGCGCAAGCCCCGTTTCTCAAGGTCGAGGCGACCAAGTTCACCGAGGTCGGCTATGTCGGCAAGGATGTGGACGCAATCATCCGCGACCTGGTCGAGATCGGTATCAAGCAGGCCCGCGACATCGAAATCAAGCGGGTCGACGCACGCGCACTCGATGCCGCCGAGGACCGCGTCCTCGACGTCCTGCTGCCGCCCCCCCGCAGTTTTGGCTTCGGTGGCGGCACCGAATCGGTCGCCGAGGCGACGGCCGATTCGGCCACCCGTCAGAAGTTTCGCAAGCGCCTGCGCGAAGGCGAGCTCGACGACAAGGAAATCGAGATCGAACTGGCCGCGCAATTGCCCGGCATGGATTTCGGTGCACAGCCCGGCATGGAGGATCTGGCCCGGCAACTGCAGGGCATGGTCCAGGGTCTGGGCGGGCGTCGTAAATCCCGCAAGCTCAAGATCAAGGAGGCGCTCGAGTTGCTGCGCGAGGAAGAGGCCGGCAAGCTGATCAATGACGAGGACGTCAAGCTCAAAGCGATTGCCAATGTCGAGCACAACGGCATCGTGTTCCTGGACGAGATCGACAAGATTGCGGTCCGCAGTGAAGTGTCGGGCGCAGATGTGTCGCGCCAGGGGGTTCAGCGCGACCTGCTGCCTCTGGTCGAGGGCACGTCGGTCAGCACCCGGCACGGCACCGTGCGCACCGATCACATTCTCTTCATTGCATCGGGCGCCTTTCACCTGTCGCGGCCGTCCGATCTGATTCCCGAGTTGCAGGGCCGTTTTCCGATTCGGGTCGAACTCGACTCCCTGTCAGTCTCGGACTTCGAACGCATCCTGACCGAAACCCATGCCAGCCTGACCCGCCAGTACGCGGCACTGCTGGCCACCGAGGGTGTGAAGGTGGAGTTCACCCAGGACGGCGTGCAGCGGCTCGCCCAGATCGCGTTCTCGGTGAACGAAAGCACCGAGAACATCGGTGCGCGCCGGTTGCATACCGTGATGGAGAAACTGCTCGAGGAGGTCTCATTCAATGCCTCGCGCAACACCGGGCAGGTGGTGATCGTGGATGCTGCCTTCGTCAACGCACGCCTCGATACCGTTGCCCGTGACGAGGATCTGGCCCGCTACGTGCTCTGATCCTGTGCGGTTTCGCACGGGCTCATGAAGGAATGAGGCCCTCGGCATGGATTTCGTGACGAAGTGGTGGCTAATGCGTGTCGCGCCGCGGTATGGTCCGGTCTCATCCAGTTCGCCGACAGGCCGTCATGAGTCCGGTGCCCGCCATCCAAACCGACAGCACGAAGAGGCACGAAACGGTGCCTGAGGCCGCAGGCGTGTCGTGCGATGAGGCCGCGCCCTGGTTGGCAGACCTGCATGTTCAGGTGCTGAATCTGGAGGCTCAATCCCTTGACCTGCAGCCCGCGGTCAGCCTGATTGCCAGCGCTCTGAACCGAGCAGGGTTCGAGCCGGAGCGCGTCTCGGTTGCGCTCCTGACCCAGCATCCGGGTTTGTCAGGCCTGGGATATGTCTGGACACGCGCAAGCGATCAGGTTGAATTCCTGGAGCGTCCGCCGGGTTTCCTGACCTCTCACGAGCATCTGGTCAGCCCCTTGCATTGGGTGATGACCACGCGTTCGCCGCTGTTTCTCGATGTCCACTCCATCCAGCTCGAAGAGCGCTTCCCGATCCTGAAGCAGTTCCTGTCGATGGGTGCCACCTCGTATCTCGCCTTGCCGCTGGCGACGGCGCGCGGAGACCTTCATGTGCTGGGCATGTGGACCAAGCGCGAGCAGGGCTGGAGTCAGGCCGACGTGGCGCAGCTGGGTCGAACCGTGCCGATACTGCGATTGCTGATCGAGGTGACCGAGGGACGTCGCCTGCTGGGCATGATCGGCATGGCACACGAGTTGTCTCAACGGGCGATGGCTGAACAGGCTTTGCGCAACGCCGACGAGATGATGAAGCAGCAGTCGCTCGACATGGCCCGGCTGGAGATCGAGCGTCAGTCCCGATTGGAGATCGAGCGTCAGCTCAAGGACCGATCCAGAGAACTCGCCGTGCGCAATCACGCACTCAATGCCCTGACGGCGTCACTCGAGGAGAAAGTCGCTGCGCGGACTCAGGAACTCCAGGCGGCGCTGGCCCGTGCGAACGCCGCCACCTATGCCAAGGGGCGATTCCTCGCCATGATGAGCCATGAAATCCGCACCCCGATGCACGCGGTGCTGGGGCTGGGCGAACTGGTGGCCAGAACACCGCTCAACGAAATGCAGGCTGGCCTGATTGCCACCATGCAGAGCACGGGCGAAGCCCTGATGTCGATCCTCAATGGCATTCTCGATTTTTCGAAGATCGAAGCGGATTGCATCGAACTCGATCCGGTCATCCTCGACCCGGTCAGGGTGCTCGAAGATGTCGTGGCCTTGCTTCAGGGCAAGGCACTCGAGCGCGAAGTCAGGTTCGAGCTTCAGATCGCAAGCGATGTGCCGCGTTCGGTGCGGGCCGACATCACCCGGGTTCGACAGGTCTGGATCAACCTGATCGACAATGCACTCAAGTTCACCGAAAAAGGTTCGGTGATCCTGTCGCTGGCGCAAGTCGAACAAGGCGATCGCACAGTGACCCTGCGTGGGCAGGTGCGCGACACCGGCGTCGGCATTGCGTCGGATGCCCTGGACCAGATCTTCGAGCCGTTCGCGCAAGCCGACGCATCCACCGCCCGGCGCTTTGGCGGGACCGGGCTGGGATTGGCGATCTGCAAAGGGCTGGTCGAGCAGATGGGTGGTGCAATCAGGGTTGAAAGCGTGCTGGGTCAGGGCACGAGCTTCACCTTCGAGATGCAACTTGAGCTGGCCTCGACACCGGTGTCGGCGGCTCAGGCTGGGTTCATCGAGTCCGGCGAAGACCTGGCCGGGCTCAGGGTGCTGGTCGTGGACGACAACCCGCTGAACCGGATGCTGATGGAGCGGCAACTGACCATGCTCGGTGCGCCGACTCCCGTGCTGGCCGACAGTGGTCTGCAGGCGCTGACAATCGCGCTCGAGGAACCGTTCGATGTGGTGCTGATGGACATGCAGATGCCGGAAATGGATGGGCTGGAAACCACCCGCCGTCTGCGAGCCTTGCAGTTGCCCGCCCAGCCCAGGGTGATTGGCGTCACAGCCAACGCCTTCGTCGAAGACCGTCTGGCCTGCCTGGACGCTGGCATGGACGACTTTCTGTCCAAGCCGGTCTCCATGACCACCCTGAACTCGACCCTGCGCTTGATCAAGCGCTAGCGCAGGTCCACGGCACGGTCGTCAGCCCGCGGCCGCAAGGGTCTGCGATCAGGCTGCGTCTTCGAGCAGTGCCCAGCCCGCGCCCTCTCGCTGCAGAACAAAGACCTGCCCGTAGTCGATCTTCTGGCCGGCAAATCCGCTCAGCGGCAAGCCTCGAAGCGATTTCAGCAGGGTTTGCATCACCCCTGCATGCGTCACCACGATGGCCTCGTGCTGAGCGGGCAGATCGGCAACAAATGCCAGGCTGCGTCGGGCCACTTCGGACAGAGACTCGCCACCGGGCGGTACATGGTGAGCGATGTCGGCCCGCCATGCATCGATCTGTTCTCTGGGCAGTTCGGTCCACAGGCGACCTTCCCAGTGACCGAAGTCCATTTCCCGAAGGCGGGCATCGGTGACCACCGGACCGAAGCCATGGGGCTGCAGGGCCTGAGCAAGGCGCTGACAGCGACCCAGCGGACTGCTGTAGACCGTGGCATGACGCGGCAATCGCGTCGGCAGGTGGCTCAGGAGTTCGTCGAGGTGGGCATCGACGATCGGCACGTCGGTTGCGCCGTAACACAGACCTGTCGGCACATCGGGCTGGGGGTGGCGCAGCAACCAGAGCTTCATGGCAGCAGACTTTCGCGGGTCGGTTGGGAGCGAAATGAAGAACGGTTCAAGAGCCTTCGTCCTCGGGTGAGGTGTCCAGGCCGCTGATACCGAGTGCAATCAGAAGGCCCAGCAGAAAGGCGATCTCGGCCACCTGCTGAGCCGCATCCATCAGGGTCATGCGGTCCATCGACCGACGCCGCAGGCTCAGTCTCCGAATCGCTGCGGTGGCGATGATCGCGCTGGCGATCGCCAGCACCCCGGCCAGCAGGTCGCCGGTCCAGGCGATCAGGCCCAGTACCGGGGCGGCGCCAACCAGCAGTGCGATACCGGACTCGCGCGCGCTGGCTTGCAGCAGCGTCTGGCCCGAGGCATTGAATGAGGCCGGCAGGCTGGAAATCACCATCACCGCGCAGGCCCGCGAGAAGGCGGCGGCGCACAGCAAGGCGGCGACCAGCCAGTCGGCATCGATCTGAGCCAGGGTCTCGAAGCGCAAGACGATGAGCACGATGAGGCCCGCGATGCCGGAGCGTTCACACCAGTTCATCCACCCTGTTTCATGGCGCGCACCCGTCAGCCAGAGGCCGCTGGCGATTGCCAGCAGGATGGCCACCGGATGCGGCAGCACCAGGCTGGCCAGGGCGAATACCAGCGACTGCGCCAGCGCAACGATCAGGCCGGCGATCGGCCAGGCGCGCAGGGTCTGCCCGGTCGGGGCCGCATCGTCCCCGATGCCGGGTCGGATCCGGGTGAAGTGCTGCAGGGCTGAAAGAAGGGAGGCGCGCAATGAAGGTGTCGTTCGGGTCCGTCGGGTGACGGACTGTCGAATGGTAACAAGCGATGCTCGGATAGAATCGCGCGCATCGCGAAACCCTCTTTGGAGCGTTCATTATGGATGTTGATCTGTCGCCCGCCGTCAAGGCTGCGGTTCTGGCCGAAGCGCTGCCCTACATCCGTCGATTCCATGGCAAGACCATCGTCGTCAAGTACGGCGGCAATGCCATGACCGATGAGCGACTCAAGCGCAGCTTTGCCCATGACATCGTGATGCTGCGACTGGTCGGCATCAATCCGGTGGTGGTGCACGGCGGGGGTCCCCAGATCGAGCAGTTGCTGTCACGGGTCGGCAAGAAGGGCGAGTTCGTCCAGGGCATGCGGGTCACCGACGAGGAGACCATGGACATCGTCGAGATGGTGCTCGCCGGCCAGGTCAACAAGGAAATCGTCGAGCTGATCAATCAGGCCGGCGGCAAGGGCGTGGGCCTGACCGGTCAGGATGGCGGGCTGGTGCGGGCCAAGAAGCTGATGATCGACAATCCGGAGCATCCGGGTGAGACGGTTGATATCGGCCAGGTGGGCGTGATCGAGTCGATCGATCCGGCCATCATCCAGACCCTGACCGGCAATGGCTTCATCCCGGTGATCGCCCCGATCGGCTCGGGTCAGGGCGGGGAGACCTACAACATCAATGCCGACCTGGTGGCCGGCAAGGTCGCGGAAATCCTTAAGGCCGAAAAGCTCATCCTGATGACCAACACCACCGGCGTGCTCGACAAGGAAGGCAATCTGCTCACCGGCCTGACCGCCAAGCGAATCGATGAGCTCTTTGCCGACGGCACCTTGTCCGGCGGCATGCTGCCGAAGATCTCCTCGGCACTCGATGCAGCCAAGGGTGGTGTCAATGCAGTCCACATCATCGACGGACGGGTTGATCACGCGCTGCTGCTCGAAATCCTGACCGACCAGGGCGTCGGCACGATGATTCGCAGTCACTGATGGACACCGCCGGCCGCGCGCAGGCGCTTGCGACGGCCACAACGGGTGGGCGGCCCGACCGATGAGACGACCTGAGCGCGCGCACGACGGCCCATCGGTGCGGCGGCCGATCTGGCTGCTCGATCTGGACAACACCCTGCACGACGCGGTCGACGAGATCATGCCGCGCATCGACCGGGCGATGACCCGTTTCGTGATGGATCGGGTGGGGCTGGCCGAGGCACCCGCCAGTGCATTGCGCACCCACTACTGGCAGCGTTATGGCGCCACTTTGCTGGGCATGGTCCGGCATCACGGTGTCGACCCGCACCATTTTCTGCGCGATACCCATGAGTTTCCCGACCTGAATCGGCTGGTTCGCCGCGACGTGCGTCTGATGCACCTGCTGCGACGCTTGCCCGGGCGCAAGATCATCGTCACCAATGCGCCCGCTCACTACGCCGGCGGCGTGATCGCGGCACTGGGCATTGCACCCTTGCTCGACGGGGTGATCGCCATCGAGGACATGCGTTTTGCCGGCCGGCTCATGCCCAAGCCGTCGCGTCCGATGCTGCGCAAGTTGCTCGCCCGGATTCGCCAGCCGGCCAGTGCCTGCGTGCTGGTCGAGGACACGGTGGTCAACCTGCGGGCGGCGCGGCATTGCGGCGTGCGCACGGTTTGGGTCAGCGGCATTTCATATCGTTCCAAACCGGTATGGCGCAGGCCTCGTCGCGGCCATGCCGGCATAGACGTTCAGTTGTCATCGGTTGTACAGTTAGCGCGCACTCCGCTCGCACGCCTTGCCAATGGTCACTGACTCCGATTCAACCGATTCTCCTTCGCCCCAGAAGCCCGCGGGCCGAACCCGACCCAAACCCGGCGAGCGCCGGCTGCAGATCCTGCAGATGCTGGCCACGATGCTGCAGGAACCCGGGGGTGAGCGGATTACCACCGCCGCACTGGCCGCAAGACTCGATGTCTCGGAGGCGGCGCTGTACCGGCATTTCGCCAGCAAGGCGCAAATGTTCGAGGGGCTGATCCAGTTCATCGAGCAGACCCTGTTCGGGCTGATCAATCAGATCACCACGCAGGAACCGGACCCCTTGCGCCAGCTGCGCTCGATCCTGCAGATGTTGCTGAGTTTCGCTGAGCACAACCCGGGGATGACCCGGGTGCTGATTGGTGATGCGCTGGTCAACGAGCATGACCGCCTTCAGGCCCGGATCAATCAGCTCGTCGACCGGGTCGAGGCCTCGGTGCGTCAGTGTTTCAGGGGCGCCATCGAGCAGGGGCAGCTGGCGGCTTCCGAAGACCCGGCCAGCCGCGCTGACTTGCTGGTTGCCTACGTCCTGGGGCGCTGGATGCGGTATGCCAAGACCGGCTTCAAGCGTGCTCCCGCAGAGGGGCTCGAGGTGCAGCTCAGGCGTCTGGTGGGCTGAGTCGGCTGAGTCGGCGCCCGGCTGCGCCGCTGCACACCGGGCAGCCTGGATCCCGCGGGATCTGGATGGTGCTGGTGTGCAGGCTGCGGGCATCGAGCAGGAGCAGGCGTCCGACCAGCGCCTGGCCGAATCCACCCAGAATCTTGAGCGCCTCCGCCGCCTGCATCGTGCCGATGATGCCGGTCAGCGGCGCGAAGACACCCATCGTGGCGCACTGCACCTCGTCGACCTCGCCGGTATCCGGGAAGAGGCAGTGGTAGCAGGGTGAGTCGTCGATTCGGGGGTCGAAGACCGCGAGCTGGCCGTCAAAGCGCACCGCAGCACCGGACACCAGTGGAACCCCGGCGTCGACACAGGCCCGGTTGATTGCATGCCGGGTTGCGAAGTTGTCGCAGCAGTCGAGCACGACATCGGCTGCGGCCACCTGCTCGAGCAGTGACGCATCGTCCAGGCGCTGCCCGATGGCGACCACTTCGATACCTGGATTGGCCTGGAGCAGCGACTGCCGCCCTGACTCGGCTTTGGGCTGACCCAGTCGGTCGTCGCGGTGCAGGATCTGGCGCTGCAGATTGGTGAGATCGACGGTATCGCCATCGGCCAGCACGATTTTTCCGACGCCGGCGCACGCCAGATACAGGGCAGCAGGGGAACCGAGGCCGCCGACTCCAACCACCAGTGCGGTGCTGGCCAGCAGTCGCTCCTGCGCTTCAACACCGATCTCGTCGAGCAGGATGTGCCGACTGTATCGAAGCAGTTGCGCGTCGTTCATCGTGGGGGCGTCGCTGCGGCCGGGCAGCAGCAGCCGGTGGTCAGCCCGGTCCGTGCGTCACTTTGCCGCCGGTTTGACGGCAGGTGTTGCGGGTGTTGCGGAGGCCGAGGGTGCGGCGGTGTCGGCCACGGCCACCTTCTTGGCGATCTGAACTGGCTGCCCTTTCAGGTGGTTGAGCGCCTGCTGAAGCTGGA
>CAIXXI010000120.1 GCA_903923345.1 uncultured Burkholderiales bacterium
ACCCGATCAGAGCCGATGTCCAGCACGCGGCGCTCCGTCCAGCGCGATTGCGCGGGAGCGGCCAGGAGGCTGCGCTGCTGCACGAAGAGCCGGCCCTGCTCGTCCAGGCCAGTCAGCCACAGCGTGCCGTCTGCTGCGGCTGCTGCCGAGCAGGCCAGCGCCGCGCGCGGGCGGGCCCGGGTGGGCGCCTGCCCGTGGGCTTGCCCTGCCCCGGAACCCTGGCCGAGGGCCAGGCCGGGCACGGCCAGGGCGGCCGCGGTGATCAGGCGGCGGCGCTGCTTCACCACTTCAACTCCAGTCCGCCATACAGCGTGCGAGGCAGGCCGGGCGAGTAGACCGCGGTGTTGGACGATACCTGGGCACTGTCGGCCCAGCGCACATCGGTCATGTTGTAGAGCCTTGCGAAGACACCCAGGTGCCGATTGAAAGACCAGCCAAGCCGCAGATTGAACAGGTCATGGCCAGGATATTTGCCGTAGGTCGGGGAATTGCTCGCCTCTAAATAATAAGAGCCCACCCGAACCCACTCCAGCTGCGCAAAGCTGCTGGCCGACGGCTGCCAGGTCAGTCGGGTGTTGGCCAGCACACGGGGCGCGGCTTCGATTTCCTTGCCGCTGTAGTCGGCGGTTGCGGTCACCCAGTCGACATAGGTGTGCTTGGCATACGAAAACGCAGCGTCGGCCCGCCAGGTCGGCATGAACTGCCAGCCCAGTCCGAGCTCGATGCCGCGATGCCGAGTCTTGCCGGCATTGACACTGGTCGTGACATTGGTGGTCAGATCACGCTGCGAGACCAGGTCATCACGCTTGATGAGGTTGTAAGCCACCACCTCATAGTTGAGCAGGCCGGACATTCCCCGAAAGCCGAATTCGAGCTGATCGGCCTTGATCGGCTGCAGGTTCAGGGACAGGCTCGCCAGCTGGGTTGCGGCCGTGGCACTGGTGGCCACCGACGGCCTGAAGAGCTGCGACTCCGAGGGCGCACGGAATCCGTGGCTGTAGCCGACCCAGCCGCTGTGCAGTGGATTGAAGGCCCAGGTGGCGCCGAACTTGGGGCTCAAGTGCGAGAAATTGACCGAGGTGTCACCCACCTGCCCGTACCAGGCCGATGCACCCGACGCTTTGACGAAGGGCTGGTCGATTCGGTTGTCCAGGCTGTAAGCCAGGTGGTCGTAACGCAGGCCGGCGGTGAGTCGCAAGGCGTCCAGCGGCGAGACTTCGCCATGCAGGTAGGGCGAGACCGACTTGAAGGTGACGTCGTAGTCGTAAATGCGCGAGCCGACGGTGTAGGCGCTGTAGAGGCGGCTTGCACCCGTGCCGGACACGGTGGGATTGATTCGATTTTCGCTGCGCTCACCTGGGCTCACCTCCATGTCCAGGCCGGCAATCACGCGGGGCTTCCAGGCGCCCGACAGGTCCTGGCGCCACTTGGTGGCCAGCCCGAGCGAGCGATTCGAGGTGTTGTAGACCGTCGGATCCGATGGCAGGGCGAACGAGGCGAGCAGGTCCATGCTGTTGTCGCGCACATAAGGCGTCACCGACAGCAGCCCGCCGCCGGCGAACTCGCGCTCGTAGTTCGTCGACAGCCGCAGCGCATCGACCTTGCGGTAGGCGATCGGGCGGTAATTGATCGTCGGATTGTTGAGGTAATCGGCGAGCGGCAGCGGGGAATTCGCGCCGGTCTGCTGGTCGATCCGCGAGAACCCGAACACCGTCTTGAGCGCCGCATCGCTGCCGATGCCGGTGTCCCAGCGCAGGGTGCCGCTTTGCCGGTCATAGGCGGTCGCATCCCGCCAGCCGTCGGTGTGGGTGAAGTTCAGATCCAGGCGGGCCGCACCGAATCGCCCGGCGCCGGTGTCGCCACCCAGCATCAGACGCCGCCAGCCGTATGAACCGAGCTCGGCATTGGCCTCCAGCCCGGCCTGCGCCGACGGCATCCGGGTCATCACATTGACAATGCCGCCGATGGCATCCGAGCCATACAGCGCAGTGCCCGGGCCCCGGGTCACTTCGACGCGCCCGGCCTGCGGCAGGTTCACTTCGTACAGCGCGTTGTGATTGAAGAAACCGGTTGCCCGGATCGGGATGCCGTCTTCGAGATACAGATAGACCGGCGCGGTGGTGAAGGGCTGACGGATCGCGGTGGTGTGACCCTCGCCGTTGGTGACCGCCACCGCCACCCCAGGCACCTGTGACAACAGCTGCCCCGGATGGGCGGGCGCGGTCTGTCGGATCGCCTCGGCGCGGATCACGCCCACCGAAGCCGGCACTTTGGACAAGGGCTCGGCCTCACGCGTGCCGGTGATCACGACTTCCTGAAGGGCAGCCGGCTGCGCGGGCTGTGCGTGTGCCAGGCCGGGCACGGCGCAACACAGTCCGGCTGCGAGCGCGGTTTGAAGGGCCTGCGCCACCCGACTGAGCGGGTGGCGCTGCGAAGCCGCCAGTCCGTCTGGCTGGCGAAATGTATTGACGACCGGATTGGAACCGGCCACAAGGCGGGGCGACATCATGATGGACTCTCAGTTTTGACCGGCGGCACGGCCGTCGGTGAATCGAACAGGGCTGAATGCGGCGCGTGCGCAGCAGCGACGCGGCGTGCTGAATCAGCTGAGAGTCGGGGGGGCCCTGGAGGGGGCCAGGTGCCAGTTCCGGACAATCCGGACAGGGTCCGGATCGGACTGAAAGCTCGTCTGCCGCAACTGGGGCAGGGCAAACGACAATGCGGCCGGGGCGTTGGCCGCGCCATGGCCCAGTTGAAGAAAACACCAGGCGCAGTGGCCAGAGGCGGAGCGCGTTGTGCCCTCTGAGGTATCGCGGTCGGTCTGCTGTGCGTCCGATCCCCTGGCTTTGGCCGGATCACCAAAACAGATGTCGTGATACAGGCCCGTCGACTGAGCGCGAACAGACTCACCCGCTGCGGCCGGCGACACAGCCGACACACACAGCGCAAGGAGGGTGAGCCAGGACAGCAACTGGCGGACGAAGCGCGATTTCATGATCCTCGGATTAAAGCATGGCTGACTGCTGGGTCGGGAGGGGATAATTCACACACTTCGACACGCCCAGACTCAGGAGCATGCTGACATGAAAACCCCGTACGACCTGGTGATCCGCAATGGCGAGGTGATCGATGGCAGCGGCCAGCCTCGTTACCTCGCCGATGTCGCCATCCTGGGCGACCGCATCGCCGCCATCGTCCGTCGCGACTCCCCGGACGCCGTCACCGGCCTGCCAGGCGAGCGCGAAATCGACGCCACCGGGCTGATCGTCGCGCCGGGCTTCATCGATGTGCACACCCATGACGACACCGCCCTGATCAGCAATCCGGGCATGGCCATGAAAACCAGCCAGGGCGTGACCACCGTCATCTGTGGCAATTGCGGCGCCAGCGCCGCGCCGGTTTCGGTGACCCAGCTGCCGCCACTGCTCTCGCTGATCGTCAAGGATCCGGCCCTGCTGGCGCCGGACTTCGACACCCTGGCCGAGCGGGTCGAGGCCGCGCAGCCCGCGGTCAACAGCGCCTTCCTGATCGGCCACTCGACCCTGCGCTTCGCGGCAATGGGCGCCGACCTCGACCGCCCGGCGCGCGACGATGAAATCGAGCACATGCGCACGCTGCTTCAAACCAGCCTCGAGCAGGGCGCCATCGGCCTGTCGAGCGGCCTGTACTACCCGCCCGCGGCGGCCGCCACCACCGACGAAGTGGCCCGGGTCGCCGAGCCGCTGGGTCGACTCGGCGGCGTCTACACCGCCCACATGCGCCACGAGAGCGAACTGATCCTCGATTCGCTCGACGAGACCTTCGAGATCGGCCGGCGCGCCGGTGCACCCGTGATCGTGTCGCATCACAAGTGCAGCGGGCGCAACAACTTCGGGCGGATGCGCGAGACCCTGCCGAAGATCGACGCAGCCCGTGCAACGCAGGACATCGCCTTCGACGTCTATCCCTACATCGCCAGCTCGACGGTGCTGATGCGCGACCGCATCGACCATGCCGAGAAGGTGCTGGTCACCTGGTCGGACAGGGTCGAGGGCGTGGCCGGGCGCGACCTGCGCGAGATCGCCGCCGAATGGGGTGTGACGGTCTACGAGGCGGCCGACCGGCTTCAGCCCGCCGGCGCGATCTACTTCACGATGCACGAGTCGGATGTTCAGGCGGCGCTGTCGCATCCGGCCGCGATGGTCGGATCCGATGGCCTGCCACTGGACTCGCACCCGCATCCGCGCCTGTGGGGCACCTTTCCGCGCGTGCTCGGCCACTACTGTCGCGACCTCAAACTCTTCCCACTGGAAGACGCGGTGCACCGCATGACCGGCCTGTCGGCGCAGCGCTTCAAGCTGCGCGACCGCGGCGCCGTGCGCGAAGGCGCCTTCGCAGACCTGTGCCTGTTCGATGCTGCAACCGTCATCGACACCGCCACCTTTGCCCAGCCGGCAACCCCTGCGAGCGGCATCGACACCGTGATCGTCAATGGCGTGGTGACCTGGCAGCAGGGCGCGGCCACCGGCCAGCGCGCCGGCCGCGTGCTGCGACGCGAGCCCACAGAGGCGTGAGCACCGAGCCGAACCCCAGTGCCGCGCAGGGCGGGCCCCAAACCGGCTCGCCGCTGCGCCTGTCCGACTTCGACTACGACCTGCCCGATGAGCTGATTGCACAGCACCCACCGGCAGTCCGAGGCGGATCGCGCCTGCTCGATGTCGATGCCCGACGCGACCCGCTGTTGGTCGATCGCTCCTTTAGCGAGCTGCCTGAACTGC
>CAIXXI010000121.1 GCA_903923345.1 uncultured Burkholderiales bacterium
CACATTGAAGATGAACAGGACTTCGTCCTGCTCGACCAGCTTGCGGGCCATCTCGACCGTACGGGCCGGGTTGTAGCCGTCGTCATAGGACACCCAGACCAGCTTGCGGCCATTGACGCCACCCTCAGCATTGACCTTGTCGAAGTAGGCCTTGATGCCCTTGCCGATCGTGCCGTAGGACGACGCCGGACCGGAATACGGGCTGATGCCGCCGATCCGGATCTCCTTGTCATTGGCACCTTCATCGTATTTCTTCTGAGCGAATGCACCACCCGATGCCATCAGGGCACTGATGGCAGCGACGGCCAGGGTCACGGTTCTGCGGTTCATGAGTGTCGTCCTCGTTGTCGTCAAAAAAGCCCCCTGCAATCGCAGGGGGCCCGGGTGAATCAATCTGCCTTCAGCAAGCGGCCAATGCTTCTGGAGCAATGACCGCAGGCGGATCAGCGACCGAAGGTCTTGCCCTGCATGACCCAGGTCTTGCCGTCCCAGATACCGATCTGCTCGCGTTCGATCGGGTAGAAATCGTCGGCACCGGTCTTGACGTTCACGCCCGGCAACAGCATCGGCAGGTTCAGGTCCAGATTGGCAGCCTGCTTCATGATGTTCTCGCGGGTGAGGTTATCGCCGCACTGCTTGAGCACCTGAACCACGCCCTGGGCCATCGTGTAACCAAAGACATTGTTGAGGTCCTTGAGGTCACCGTTGGGCATGTACTTGGCCATGAAGGCGGCCCAATCCTTGTACTCGGCACCGTTGTGCCACTTCGGATCAGTTGCATCCTTCAGGTAGAAGGCCGACAGAATACCCACCCCGTTCTCCGGACCTGCCGGCAGCATGACTGCGCCGACGGAGTTCGAGACGCTGTTCAGGTAATGCTGGGGCTTCCAGCCGATTTCGGCAGACTTCTTGATCGCCTGAGCCGCAAATTTCGGCGTGGTGATGTTGAAGAACACATCAGCGCCCGAGCCCTTGAGTTCGACCATCTGGCTGTCGATCGTCGGGTCGGTCACCTCGTAGGTGAGCTGCTTGATGACCATGGTCTTGGCTTTGTCACCCAGGGCATCCAGGAAGCCCTTGAGGTAGTCCTTACCGTAGTCGTCGTTCTGATAGAGGATCGCGACCTTGGCATTGGGCTTGGTCTCGAGCAGGTGCTGCGCGAAGATCTTGGACTCGCCCTGATAGTTAGGCTGCCAGCCCATGGTCCAGGGGTACTGCTTCGGATCGCCCCACTTGGTTGCACCAGTTGCCACGAAGAGTTGAGGCATCTTCTTCTGGTTCATGTACTTGTGGATCGCCGAATTCGGCGGGGTGCCGAGCACACCGACCGTCGCCAGCACTTCCTCTTCCTCGACCAGCTTGCGGGCCATCTCGACCGTGCGGGCCGGGTTGTAGCCGTCGTCGACCGTGATGAACTTGATCTGGCGGCCGTTGATGCCGCCCTCGGCGTTGACCTTCTTGAAGTAGGCCTCCATCGACTTGCCGATCGCGCCATAGGCGGACGCGGGACCCGAGTACGGCATGATATTGCCGAGCTTGATCTCTTTGTCGGTCGCGCCGGTGTCGTACTTCTTCTGCGCCACGGCGGCGCCGGAAACCAGGGTTGCGCTCAGGCCCGCAACCATCAGGGCCAGAAACTTGCGTTTCACGATTGACTACCTCCAACAGGTTGAGAAACCGCAGAAACCACCGACGGGTTTGCGGATGCTGCAGCCGGACTGCCGCGCAGTCGGCTGAAGATCTTGCTGATGAGACCGGCCACACCAGTGGGCATCAGGTACATCAGCAGGATCAGAAAGATGCCGTAGATGGCCCACGGCGCCGATTTGGAAATCTCGTCAGCGATGTTGGGCACGAACTGGATAAAGATCGCACCCGCGATTGCGCCCGGGATCGAAGCCAGACCGCCCACCACCACACCGACCAGGAAGGTGATCGACAAAAAGGAGGTGAAGCTGTCGGGCGAGACAAAGGCAACCGCCGTGGCTGACAACGCGCCGGCCACGCCGGTAAAGGCTGCCGAAACGCCGAAGGTGAGTGACTTGTAGACCGGCAGGTTGACGCCCATCGCGCTGGCGGCAATCGGGTGGTCACGGATGGCCACCAGGGCACGGCCCACCCGACCGCGCAGCAGACGCCAGGCGATCAGGAACATGATCGCGGTGACCAGCAGGATGTAGAAGTACAACCAGCGGTCGGCCGACAGCGGTTGGCCCAGGACGCTGAATTCAAAGGGCGCTTCGGGCTTGTTGAGCACGATGCCCTGCACGCCGCCGGTCCATGCTTCGATCCCCTTGTACTTGAGCATCTGGGGAATCGCGAGCGCCAGCGCGAAGGTGGCCAGCGCCAGATAATGCCCGCCCAGCCTCAGCGCAGGGAATCCCATCAGGTAACCGACGACAAAACAGACCACCGCCGCAAAGGGCAGTGTTGCCCAGTACGGCACGCCCGCCTTGTCCATAAGAATCGCAGCCACATAAGCGCCGATGGCATAAAACGCGCCATGCCCCAGAGAGATCTGACCATTGAAGCCGGTCAGAATGTTCAGTCCGAGCACGGCGATGGCATAGATCATCACCATGTTGAACTGAAAGACCCGGAAGTTCTTGACCAGGAAGGGCAGCACGCACAGTGCCACCAGCAGGACGGCTGCGCCGATCCAGGCCCATTTGTTGTTGGTGTTCTCATTCATACGCGGGTCACCACAGCTTTGCCGAACAGGCCATCGGGTTTGAGGGTCAGGGTTCCTACGATCAGGATCAGTGCGACCGTCAGTTTCAATTCGGTGCCGATCACGTAGGCGCCCAGCAGGTTCTCAAGGACTCCGACGATGAAGCCTCCGATCACTGCGCCCCAGGGATTGTCGATACCACCGAGCAGTGCCGCGGCAAATCCGTAGAGCAGGATGCCGCCCATCATGTTCGGATCCAGGAAGACGATCGGAGCGATCATCATGCCGGCCACTGCGCCGATCGCCGCTGCCAGGCCCCATCCCATCCCAAGCATCCAGGAGACGCGCACACCGACCAGTCGGGCCGACTCCGGGTTCTGGGCTGCGGCCCGCATGGCCAGGCCCAGCGGGGTGAACCGGAAGAACGCGAAGAGCGCGCCCAGCACACAGAGCATCACCAGGATCGAACCGATCTCATGCGATGAGAAATATTTGGTGTCGATCAGCGATCCCTTCGGAAACGGCGTCGGGAATGACTTGATGGTGTGGTCGAAGATCCAGCCGGCCAGCGCATTGAAGATCACCAGCAGACCCACAAAAACGATCACGTTGGTGAGCACCGGTGCCTTCTCGACGGGCTTGAGAACCGTGCGCTGAATCAGCAGGCCCAAGGCGAAGGAAATCGCCACCGTGAAGAAGAAGGCGCCCCAGTAGGGCCACCCGTTCTGGATCAGCCACCAGGCGATGAAGGTGCTGAAGGTCGCCATCTCGCCCTGGGCGAAATTGATGTGGTGGGTGGCCTGGTGAATCATCACCAGTGCCAGGCCCACCGAGGCGTAAATGCCGCCGTTGGCGATGCCGGCAAAGATTTGGTGCAGTAAGGCTTCCATCGTCTCTGTCTCAGTCTTGTGTTTCGGTGCCCCGGATCGATGTCGGGTTCTTGTGATGTGAAGGTCAGTAGCCGAGATAGACCTTACGGACCGTCTCGTCGTTCTTGATGGTCTCGCTCGGCCCGGAAATCACGATGCGGCCGGTTTCGAGCAGATAGGCATGATGGGCCAGACCCAGCGCCAGATTGGCGTTCTGCTCGACCAGCAGCATGCTGACCTTTTCTTCCTCGTTGATTCGCCGCAGGATCCGGAAGATCTCGGCAACGATCAGCGGGGCCAGGCCGAATGAAGGCTCATCGAGCAGGAGCATGCGCGGGCGCAGCATGAGTGCACGGCTGATGGCCAGCATCTGCTGTTCACCGCCCGACAAGGTGCCGGCCTGCTGATTGCGCCGCTCTTTGAGTCGGGGAAAGCGGGTGTAGGCCTTCTCCATGTCGATCGCAACGTCAGCCTTGTCCTTGCGGACATAGGCCCCGAGCCTGAGGTTTTCCTCGACCGACAGTGCAGTAAACGTACCCCGACCATCAGGCACCTGAGCAACACCCATGCGCACCACCGACTCGGTCGACTTGCCCACCACCTGCTGACCGTCGAACAGGATGCTGCCGCTGGTCTTCACGGCCTGGCAGACCGCGCGCAGCGTGGTGGTCTTGCCCGCGCCATTGGCACCGAGGATCGTGGTGATCTGGCCCTGAGCCAGGGTGAAATCGATGTCGAACAGGACCTGTGTCGGTCCATAGGAGGCCTTGAGGCCCTTGACTTCAAGCAGTTCAGGCATCTGCCGGGGCTCCGAGGTACGCGGCGATCACTTCCGGATGTTGCTGGATTTCGGTAGGGGTGCCTTCGGCGATCTTCTTGCCGAAATTGATGACCACCACCTTCTGGGACACGGCCATCACCAGGCTCATGTGATGCTCAACGAGCAGGACGGTCAGGCCCAGACGTTTGCAGACGTCGGTGATCTGGTCTTCCAGACCCGACATCTCGTCGTGGTTCAGGCCGGCAGCCGGCTCATCGAGCAGCAGCAGCTTCGGATCGGCCGCCAGTGCCCGCGCCATTTCGACACGCTTCTGGATGCCGAAGGGCAGGTCGCCTGCGAGGCGCTGCGCATACGGCAGCAGCTTCATGTAGTCCATGATCTCCCAGGCGCGCTTGCGCAGGCGCTGCTCTTCGGCATTCACCGAGCCGAAGCCGAGCGCGCTCGCCGTAAAGCCTGCACTGGAGCGGGCATGCGCGCCGATCATGATGTTGCGCTCGACCGTGATGGTCTTGAACATCGCCAGGTTCTGGAAGGTGCGCCCAATGCCCAGGCCCGACATGTCGTGCGCAGGCGTCGCGGTGATCGACTTGCCTTCGAACAGGATGTCGCCTTCCTGATACTGGTAGAGCCGGCTCAGGCAGTTGAAAAGGGTGGTCTTTCCAGCGCCGTTCGGACCGATGAGCCCGCACACGCCACCTTTTGGTACATCAAAGGTCACACCGTCGAGCGCCACAATGCCGCCGAACCTGACCGTCACACCCCGCACGCTGAGCAGGGCTTCGCCGCTGTCCGCCATCCGTCTCCGTCCCTGGAATTGTTCGTCAATCGGTCGAGCAGTTAAGAGATCGCCGACCGTGAGTCGAGCTTATAAGCTGGATTGCAGGAAAAAGGCAAGTCGAAAACAGGCGCAACACCTCGTGCATCATGCAAGCATGAATTCGACTGGCCAGCCTGATGCAGCGTCGAGCACCGATTTGAGACTTCGAATCGGCCTGGACCTGGGAGGCACAAAGACCGAAATCGCCTGTCTGGATGGCCACGGCGAGATCATTCTTCGGACCCGCGCAGGCACACCCCGCAACGACTATCCAGGCACCGTCGCACTGCTCGCTGCGATGGTCACGCAAGCGGAAAACCATCTCGGTCGCAGGGGCACGGTCGGTGTGGGCATCCCCGGGACGATCTCGAATCGAAGCGGCCTGGTGCGCAATGCCAACTCCACCTGGCTCAATGGCCGCCCGCTCAAACATGACCTGCAAGCCGCACTGGGCCGAGAGATTCGGATTCAGAACGATGCGAATTGCCTTGCTGTTTCGGAAGCCACCGATGGCGCGGCCGCCGGATGCGGCGTGGTGTTTGCTGCCATCGTCGGCACCGGTGTGGGCGCGGGCATTGCCATCAACGGCGTCGCACACAGCGGAATCAATGGCATCGCCGGCGAATGGGGCCATGTGCCCTTGCCTTCACCCGATGCGAGCGAGCAGTCAGGCCGACCCTGCTGGTGCGGGCGCAGCGGGTGCGTCGAGGCCTGGGTGTCCGGGCCGGCCCTTGCGGCCGACCATCTGCACATCACCGCAATGCACCTGGATGCCCGGACGATTGCAGCACGCGCCCGGCAAGGCGATTGCCCCGACTGTGCAGCGAGCCTGCAGCGCTGGCACAGCCGGCTGGCTCGCAGCCTGGCGATGGTGATCAACACCCTCGATCCGGATGCGATCGTGCTGGGCGGCGGGCTCTCGAACATCGCGTCGATCTACACCGAGCTGCCCGAACTGATCCGGCCGCACCTGTTTTCCGATGAGTTCAATACCCCCATCGTGCCCAGCCGCCACGGCGACTCCTCGGGGGTGCGAGGCGCCGCCTGGTTATGGTCGGACTCAGTCGATCCGCACATGCAGACTTAGCCGCTTTCGCGGCCCGTCCATGCGATCTCAATGGTTGTCGCGCGGGATCCCTTTCGTGGTCGAGATGCGCTGATACTTGATCGCAAAATCCAGGCAAGCGCCACTCGAGAGCTGGCCAACATGCAGTCGTTGCAACTCCTGCCAAGGGGTCTGGCTGACCAGTTCCGGCAGCGTGAAGGCTGCACGTCGCGCCGCCAGTTCAGCGTCCGAAATCAGCATGTTGGCCGTGCGCCGGTTCAGGTCGATCCGCACCCGATCACCGGTGCGCAGCAGCGCCAGCCCGCCACCGGCGGCCGACTCCGGTGAGGCATTCAGGATCGACGGGCTGGCCGACGTGCCGGATTGCCGGCCATCACCCACGCAGGGCAGCAAGGTGATGCCCTGCTTCACGAGCTCGTCAGGCGGCAGCATGTTCACCACTTCGGCTGCGCCCGGATAACCCAGCGGCCCCGTGCCGCGGATGAACAGGATGCAGTCAGCATCGATGTTCAGGGCCGGATCATTGATGCGGGCGTGGTAGTCCTCAGGCCCTTCGAAGACGATCGCCCGGCCCTCGAATGCGCCCGGATCAGCTGGATTTTCAAGGTATTTGCGCCGAAATTCGGGCGAAATCACCGAGGTTTTCATGACAGCGGAATCAAAGAGGTTGCCCGAGATCACCGCAAAACCTGCCTCGCCTTGCAGCGGCTCGGCATGCGCCCGGATCACGTCCCGATTGGTCGAGGGCGTGGCACTGTAGACCTCGCCCACCGTGCGGCCCGACACCGTCAGCACATCCGCATGGGCATGGCCTGCCGCGAGCAACTCGTGCATTACCGCAGGCACACCGCCCGCGCGATGGAAATCTTCCCCGAGGTACTGGCCCGCCGGCATCAGATTGACCAGCAGCGGAATGCGATAGCCGATCCGATCCCAGTCGCCGATATCGAGTTCGACACCCATGTGGCGCGCAATTGCGGTGACATGCGGTGGGCAGTTGGTTGAGGCGCCCAGCGCACTGGCCGCGACGATCGCATTTTCAAAGGCTTTTCGGGTCATGACCTTCGAGGGCCGCAGGTCCTCGTGAACCATCTCGACGATCCGCCGCCCGGTTCGATAGCCCATCTGCTGCCGATCGCGATGCGGCGCAGGGATCGCCGCGCAGCCGGGCAATGACATGCCGAGCGCCTCGGCGACGCTGTTCATCGACAGGGCCGTGCCCATGGTGTTGCAATGGCCGGCTGACGGCGCGCCGCTGGCCACCATCTCGAGGAACTGATCGTCATTGATCCGGCCGGCAGCCAGTTCCTGCCTGGCAAACCAGACGATCGTGCCCGAGCCGGACAAACCGCCACCGTGATAACCATTGAGCATCGGGCCGCCCGAGAGCACGATCGCAGGCAGATCGACGGTGGCTGCGCCCATGAGCATGGCCGGTGTGGTCTTGTCGCAGCCGGTGGTGAGCACCACGCCGTCGATTGGATAGCCGTAGAGCACCTCGACGAGCGAGAGGTAGGCCAGGTTCCGGTCGAGTGCTGCGGTCGGTCGTTTGCCGGTTTCCTGGATCGGATGAACCGGGAATTCGATTGGAATGCCGCCGGCATCGCGAATCCCGTCACGCACGCGCTGGGCGAGTTCGATGTGATGGCGGTTGCAGGGCGACAGATCGCTGCCGGTCTGTGCGATCCCGATGATCGGCTTGCCGCTGTGGCGCAGCTCCTCGAGCGTCAGCCCGAAGTTCATGTAGCGCTCCAGATAGAGCGCGGTCATGCCCAGGTTGTCGGGATTGTCGAACCAGGCACGCGACCGAAGGCGCGGCGTTGTGGAAGATGGCTGACTCACGGGTGTCCCCTCTGTGGCGTGCGAGTTGTCTTGGGTCAAGCGGATCGAGTGTAGCAAGCAGGCCCCGCCTGCCGTCCGGCAACGGCCGTTCGTCCCGGACACGGTCGGTCAAGCGCCCTGCCAGGACGGTCACGCTGCACACTTGGCCGGATGAACTCCCTTGTGATCGCCGAGGTGACCCCATGAGTGCCGTCGCGCCCGCAGCGCCGGCGGCCATGGTCCTGTCCGGCCTGGCCCGCGCCATGGTTCAGCAGCAATTGCTGAGACTGGACCAGGCCATGGCGATCCAGAAGAAGGCCGACGCCGCGCGGCACAAGTTTGTCGATGAAGTGATTGCGGGCGGCGAGTTTCCGGCCAGCCGGCTGGCACGCTTTGCATCGGACACCTTCGGCCTGCCGTTGATGGACCTCAACGCACTGGACGTCGCCAACCTGCCACCTGGTCTGATCGATGCGCGGCTTCAAAGCGAAAGCCGCATCATTCCGGTGTCCCGTCGCAACAACCGGCTGACCGTGCTGCTGTCGGATCCGACCGATTTGCAGGCCATCGACCGGGTCAAGTTCCAGGCGCAGGCGGCAGTCGACCCGATCGTCGTTGAGCATGACAAGCTCATGCGACTGCTCGAGAAGCTCGGTCAGTCAGCCTCGCAGCAGCTCTCCGACCTGGTCGACGAGGGCTTCGCCGTCGAGTTCAGCGATACCGAGACGGTGCCGGCGGCTGCCGAAGACACCACCGATGTCGATGACGCACCGATCGTCCGGTATCTGCAGAAAGTGCTAATGGATGCGATCAACGGCGGCGCATCGGACATCCACTTCGAGCCCTATGAGAAGTACTACCGGATCCGCTATCGGATCGACGGCGAATTGCGCGAAATCGGTCAGCCGCCTCTGGCGATCAAGGACAAGCTCGCATCGCGGATCAAGGTGATCTCGAAGCTCGACATCTCAGAGAAGCGCGTGCCGCAGGACGGGCGGATGAAGCTGGTGATTTCGGCCCAGCGAACCATCGATTTCCGGGTCTCGACCCTGCCGACCCTGTTCGGCGAGAAGATCGTGATGCGGATCCTGGACCCGTCGTCGGCCAAACTCGGGATCGACGCGCTGGGCTACGAGCCCGAGCAGAAAGCCCTGTTGCTCGATGCGGTGCAGCGCCCCTACGGCATGGTGCTGGTCACTGGACCAACCGGCTCCGGCAAGACCGTGTCGCTCTACACCTGCCTGAACATCCTGAACAAGCCCGGCGTGAACATTTCGACCGCGGAAGATCCGGCTGAAATCAACCTGCCCGGGATCAATCAGGTCAATGTGAACGACAAGGCCGGCCTGACTTTCTCGGCGGCGCTGAAATCGTTTCTGCGCCAGGATCCGGACGTGATCATGGTCGGCGAAATTCGTGACCTCGAAACCGCCGATATCGCCATCAAGGCCGCGCAGACCGGTCACATGGTGATGTCGACGCTGCACACCAACGATGCGCCGACCACGCTGACGCGGATGATGAACATGGGCATCCCGGCCTTCAACATCGCCTCGTCGGTCATCCTGATCACCGCGCAACGCCTGGCGCGCAAGCTGTGCACCCACTGCAAGGCGCCTGCGGATGCCGATGAGGACGCCCTGATTGCGGCCGGATTCAAGGACCACGATCTCGACGGTACCTGGGTGCCGTATCGCGCTGTGGGTTGCGACCGCTGCAACAACGGCTACAAGGGACGGGTCGGCATCTATCAGGTCATGCCGATCAGCGAGGAGATCCAGCGACTCATCCTGGCAGGGGGCAATGCGATGGAGATCGCAGCCCAGGCCAAACGGGAGGGCGTGCCGGACCTGCGCGAATCCGGTCTGCGCAAGGTGCGCTCCGGCATGACATCGATCGAGGAAGTCCTCGGCGTCACCAACGACTGAGTCGGAGAACATCATGGCCAGCAAACCAATGACCGCCCCCGTGCGTGCCGTCAAGGAATTCACCTTCATCTGGGAAGGCCGCGACCGAAATGGCCGCACGATCCGGGGCGAAATGCGAGCGGCCGCCGAGTCGGTGGTGAACTCGACCCTGCGCCGCCAGGGCATCAGCGTCGTCAAGGTCAAGAAGCAAAGCTATCGAAGCGGCCGAAAGATCAGCGACAAGGACATCACGCTCTTCACACGCCAGCTTGCAACGATGATGAAAGCCGGTGTACCGCTGCTGCAGTCCTTTGACATCGTGGCCAAGGGAACCGACAACCAGTCAGTCGCCAAGCTCTTCAACGACATCAAGAACGACGTCGAGACCGGCACCTCGCTGTCGCAGGCCTTCAGAAAATATCCGCTGTATTTTGATGCCCTGTTCTGCAATCTGGTTGGCGCAGGCGAGCAGGCCGGCATTCTGGATGACCTGCTCGATCGGCTGGCCACCTACAAGGAAAAGATGCAGGCCATCAAGGGCAAGATCAAATCGGCCATGTTCTATCCGGTCGCGGTGGTGGCCGTGGCGATCATCGTGGTGACGGTGATCATGCTGTTCGTCATTCCGGCCTTCAAGGGCGTGTTCGAGAGCTTCGGTGCCGACCTGCCCACACCCACCCTGATCGTGATCGCCATGTCGGACTTCGTCGTGGCGAACTGGTACATCCTGTTCGGTGTCCTGGGGGGATCGATCTACGCACTGTTGCAGGCCTGGAGGCGATCGCCAGCGGTTCAGGCCTTCATGGACCGAGCGCTGCTCAAGCTGCCGATTTTCGGCGCGGTGATTCGCAAGGCAACGATTGCCCGCTGGCTGCGGACACTCTCGACCATGTTCGCGGCCGGTGTGCCCCTGGTTGAG
>CAIXXI010000122.1 GCA_903923345.1 uncultured Burkholderiales bacterium
GCCAGCGGCATCGACGAAGGCTGGGCTGCAACCCTGGCCTGCTCCGGCCTGACCGCATTCAGCGGCATCACCAAGCTGCCCGACCTGGCCCCCCGCGACTGGGTGATCGTCCTGGGTTGTGGTGGCCTGGGCATGGCCGCGATCGCGATGCTCCAGGCGCGCGGCGTGAGCAACATCGTCGCCTGTGACGTCGACGAAACCAAACTCGCCCGGGCCCGCGAGCAGGGTGCCGCAGCATCCGTCGACACCCGCAGCGCGGATGCACTCGATCAGCTCAAATCGATCACCGGTGGCGCAATCGCCGGCGCTCTGGATTTCGTGGGCATGCCGGCCACGGCCAATCTGGGCATCGCCGCTTTGGCCAAGGGGGGTCACTACGTGCTGTGCGGCTTGTTTGGCGGTGAAATTACGCTGTCATTGCCGCCGATCGCACAGCGCGGTATTTCGGTGCGCGGCTCGTACGTCGGCAGCCTGGGCGAATTGAAGCAGGTGGTTGCACTCGCTCAGTCGGGCAAGCTCAAACCGTCTCCGGTCGAAGTGCGCCCGGCCTCGGAGGTCAACCGCACGCTCCAGGAACTGCTGGGTGGCAAGGTGATCGGGCGGGTCGTGCTCGATTTCGAGCACACCGACCCGGATCGAGCCGCCTGAGGTGATCGGTGAAGTACTCCCCTGAGGCACTGGCCCGGCTCAACGACAATCCGCTCTATCGCACGCTCGGTATCCGGGTGGACTCGTGCGAGGACGGCCAGGCGCAGGCCACGATGAACCCCACCCCCGAGGTGTGCTGGCCGTCGGACGGCCAGCCGCATGGCGGGATCCTGTTTACCCTGATCGATACCAGCATGGCGTTTGCC
The DNA here is from genome assembly GCA_903923345.1 of uncultured Burkholderiales bacterium. Classification (GTDB taxonomy): domain Bacteria; phylum Pseudomonadota; class Gammaproteobacteria; order Burkholderiales; family Burkholderiaceae_E; genus UBA4615. Next base: position 855 of record CAIXXI010000122.1, read on the forward strand.
GCCTTGTCGACCGCGCAGGCCGACAGCGCATGTGCCACGGTGGACTGCAGCATCCAGTACGCCGCACCGGCCCGTCATGCCCCGTTCGTGAGCCATGTGACCACGATGAAACGAGGCGGTCGCACGGTGTTCGTGCGCGCTCAGATTATGGATAACCGAGGGGAAATCGTCGCCCTGGGGCAGGGCACGTTCAGGCTTTTCGAGAAGCCCTAGACAAGACGTTTTCGAACTCAGGCCTGCGAGACACTCGACTCACAGGCCTGAGCGTCGACTCAGCAGCTTTCCTTGCCCGTGCGCGCTTTGCGCTCGGAGCGCAGCTTTGCCACGCCCGAAGCGACATTGCGGTCGAGTTCATCGATCTTGGCTTTGTCGTTACCGAGCTTGCCGATATAGACGTCCCGGGCGCCGGCGGCGGTGGCAGGACGACCAGCCTCCTGCAGGATGATGATGCGTTCGATGCCGGCCAGTGAAGCGCCAGGGCCGCCGCTGCGCTCGGCCGCGTCTGTGTCGAGCAGGGCCTCGTTGGTCTTGCAGGCCAGGGCGAGTTCGAAGGCGCGCTGGGCTGCGGGAACAGTGCTCGCCGGACCCGTCGGTGTGCTGCACCCGGCGACCAGACTCAGCGAAAGGGCACCGGCTGCGAGCAGCGGCAGGTGGCGGCTGATGACGGCTGCATTCATGGACGACCTCCTCATAGATTTGTAAAAGCTTTGAAAATGTTATTGGTGGGGGACGCGAGCGGAAAATGGCCTGCGCGGTCAGTATTTTGCACGAAAAACAGCGACTTACCTCGTCAAGCACTTTCCGCCGGTCGGTTTCGAATGGTGGCTGAATGGTGGCCAACGATGGCTGGAGGGTGACCACACTGATACGCTTTCGTGAGGAATGTCACAACAACTCATCAACGGAAGTGCAATGACCCTTCAAGCCGCCCGAATCTTAGCCTTGTCCCTGACCGGCCTTTCCGCCGGTGGCCTTCAGGCAGCCGAACTCATCCAGCGCCCGAATGCCATCCCTGGCCAGTACATCGTGGTGCTCCAGGATGAGACCCCTGATGAGGTGCGCGGGATGAGCTCCGAGCGCAAAGCCAAACGGCGGGTCGACACCGCAATCGAAATGAGCACGCGCCATCGCGGCCGTGCCGAGCGCGTCTATCACAATGCGATCAACGGTTTCGTGGCCAATCTGTCGGACAACGATGCCCGCGAAATGCTCAAGGACAGGCGGGTGCGCTTCATCGAGCAGGACTCGATCGTGAGCATCAACCAGGCGGTCCAGTCGCCTGCCACCTGGGGCCTCGACCGAATCGACCAGCGCGCCCTTCCGGCTAACACGAACTACACCTACGCATACACCGGCTATAAGGTGCATGCGTACATCATCGATACCGGCATTCTCACCAGCCACGCGGAATTCGCAGGCCGCATCGGTGCTGGTTCGAGCGCAATCGTGGATGCCAATGGGGTCAACGACTGCAACGGCCACGGCACCCATGTGGCGGGTACGGTGGGGGGCACAAGCTACGGCGTGGCCAAGAGTGTGATCCTGCACCCGGTCCGGGTCCTGGGATGTGCCGGCACAGGCGCCACTTCCGGTGTGATCGCCGGGGTCGACTGGGTCACGGCCAACCACATCAAACCCGCTGTGGCGAACATGAGTCTGGGCGGCGGCGCCTCGACTGCCCTGGATGACGCGGTTCGAAAATCGATCGCAGCCGGAGTGACCTATGCCATCGCAGCTGGCAACAACAATCTGGATGCCTGCGGTTACTCTCCGGCCCGGGTCACTGAAGCCCTGATCGTGGGTTCAACAACCAACACCGATGCCCGCTCATCGTTTTCGAATTTCGGATCCTGCGTCTCGATCTTCGCGCCCGGAAGCGCCATCACTTCGGCCTGGTACACCAGTACGACCGCGACCAACACCATCAGCGGCACGTCGATGGCAACCCCCCATGTGGCCGGGGCTGCAGCCCTGGTGCTGGAGCAAACACCGGATGCCACGCCGGCCCAGGTCAAGCAGGCGCTGGTGATTGCAGCATCCCCGGGTGTGGTGACCGATCCAGGAACAGCCTCGCCGAACCTGCTGCTTTACAGCCTGAATGGTTCGGCCCTGCCGCCGCCGGTTGATCTGCCGCCGGTTGCTCGCTTCACCTCGAATTGCGCGGTGCTGACCTGCACCTTCGATGCCACCTCATCGACTGACGACAAAGGTGCGATCAGCAATTATCAATGGGCTTTTGGCGACACCACGACGGGTACCGGCAGTACCGCCAGCAAGACCTTCGGCAATTCCGGCACCTTCACTGTCCAGCTCACCGTCACCGACTCGGCCAGCCAGCAATCGACCGCAACCGCCTCGGTCACGGTGTCGGCCCCCTTGGTCGCGCCATGCGATGCGTGCACGTCAACAACCGGTTCGATTGCAAGGCAAGGCAATACAGCCACGCTGGCCCAGTTCACTCGTTCGGCTGGAACACTGCGAGGCTGGCTGCAGGGACCGGTTGGTACAGACTTCGACCTGGTCCTGCAGCGGCGCCAGACCAATGGCACCTGGTTGACGGTTGCGACCGCAGCGACCACGGCGGCGAGCGAGTCCATCACCTATGCCGCCACCGCCGGCACGTATCGCTGGCAGGTCAGGGCCTTTCGTGGCACGGGTGCCTACACCGTCTGGACCCAATAAGTCTGCCCCACTGATTATTTGATCTGGAAGGCCACCCGCCTCAGCGCCAGGTTCTCGCTTGCATCCGAGAGCCTTGGCGCAAGCAGATACAGCCGCTGGTGCTCGATGCCTTTGGTTTCACGCAGGTAGGTTCGGGCCATATCGGCTCGGGCCTGAGCCAGTCGGGTGACGTCTTCGCTGTCGATCCGGGTGCGCTCAAGGAGTTGCTCCTCCATTTCCTGAGCCGAGGGCGCCTTGGCAAACGTCGAAGGGCTCAGTTTCGCGGCTCGCCACAGTTGTTCCAGCAGCGCGGCTCGCTCCTGCGGTTCGATCACCACTGAATCCACCGACGGCAGTTCGCCCGTGCGGTTGGCACGACGCATCTGACCGAGCTTGGCGCCCTTGAGTGCCCGATCCAGCTGCGCATGCTGCAGCGCACTGCGATCTGAGACCGGGTCGGCGTAACCCGCGATCTCAAGCGACAGGCCTGGCCGCTGCTCGAGCCCGTTGGCCAGTGTATCGAGTCGCTTTCTGTCGTCATCGTCGAGATTGCTCGCACCTGCATCAAATTCGATCAAGCTCACATCAGCCGGCTGATCAGCGCTGCCCAGCGACGACAGCAGGGTAAAGGGCGATGTGACCACCTTCACGATCAGGTTGCCGATTGCCCGCCAGATCAGTCCGCCCACCGAGAACTGCGGATCCGACAAGGTGCCCGAGATCGGCAGGTCCAGGTCGATGTTGCCGTTGCGATCCTTGAGCAGCGAGACCGCCAGCAGCACCGGCACCTTGAAGGCGTCCGGACTCTCGACCTTGTCGCCGAAGGTCAGCTGGTTGATGGTGAGTTTGTTGTCGGCCTTCAGGGCCTCGCCTTCGATGCGGTAACTCACATCCGCGGTCAGCTTGCCCTTTTCAATGGAATAGCCCGCCCAGCGCGCCGAATACGGACTGAGCTTGGGCAGGTCGAAACCCTTTGCGACTCCGCGCAGATCGATCAGGCGGACAGGGGTCAGCGGGCGGATGCGTCCGGTGATCTCCAGCGGCGTGTCATCGTCGACGCGACCATTGATCATCACCGCAGACGGCTCGAGCCGGTCGCTGGCCAGGGCGTCGATCGAACCCTGCAATTGCGTCAGGTTCGCGGTGTAGTTGGGCCGAATGAAGAGGTCGGTGAAATTGACATTGCCGCCCGAGACCTGGATGGTGCCCACCTTGACCTTGGGCTGAGGGCCTGCCGCCTGAGCAGCAGGAGCCTTGCGGGTCGGGGTCGGGCCGGGCTCTGCCGTCGTGACTGCAGCTGCCTCGCCACCTGAAACCGGAGCCGGTTGGCCCAGCGGGCGCAGTTCAGGCGCTTCGGTCAGGGACTTCGCTTCGCTGGGGCGATTCGGGTCGATGGTCACATCGGCCAGGTTCAGCCGTCCCTGCGCCGAGAGGATCACGCGGGCGTAGAAATCGACGAAGGCCACGTTGCCGATGTCAATCACGCTGTCTGCAAGCTGCGCCGGTTTCCAGTCGACCTTGATCGAGGGCATCGTCAAGGCCCGCCAGCGCAGGAAGTCGTCCCGGGTGAGTTTGTCGAGCGCATTAAAATCGTTGGCTGACAGTTCACCCTCGAAGCCCAAGCGGCTGATCGAGCCATCCGCCGCCGTATTGACCCGAACCTGCCCGCCACCATTGAGCTGACCACGAGCCAGTGTCAGGTTGAGGTAGGGATCGAGGTAGGGGTCGGCATAAGCGATGGTCAGACGCGCAACCCGCACGTTGGCATCGACATCCAGCGGCGCGGGCCGCACCTTGCCGCGCGCGCTCAGCCGGGCGCCGTCTGACAGCGATGCACTGGCCTCAAACGGCACAGGCCGCTTGGGGTCGAGCGTGAGCTGGCTGGCACGGGCGTCCAGTCTGACTTTGGGAAGCGCGTTGTCGCGCGAGAGCTTGGGGTCCCGGTACTCGAAGTCAAAGCCCTTGATCTCGGCCTGCTTGACCAGCAGATCCCAAGGGCGCGTCAGCGCGGTGTTCGTTGCGCTCTGGGTCGACCGTGCGGATGCGTTCGCGGACACGGCATCATCGACATACCAGTCCTGGGCGTCGAATCGCCCTTTGGCATCGCGGGTCAGGACCAGGCTCGATTGCGCCAGCGTCGTGGCCGCCAGTTCGATGCGGCGCGCAGCCGGGTCGATCTGGATGCCCTGCGCCGTCAGCAGTCCGATCGAGGCGGTCTGTTTGCCCGCGTGGCGCAGTCGAACATCCGACAGGGCAGCATTCGCATCGTTCACCGACCAACTGCCTTGCGCGCTGTCCCACTGCAGGCGCGCATCGCCTTTGAGCCAGCCCTGATCGATCCTGGCGCGCAGGCCCGGCCCGGCCAATGGCGCATAGCGCGCCAGCGGGATCTGGTCGAAGGAGACGAGGGCCTTGCCCACCGTGCCCTCCAGATCGACCTCGGCTTTGATCGGCTCGCCCCCGTCGACAGTGGCTTGCAGGCTGGCATGACCGCGAATCGCCTGCGGATTCGCCAGTGACGGTATTTCGATCGGCCCGGCAGACAGGGACAGTGGCTCGAGTTTCAGATCCAGTGGCGCGGCCAGCGCGGCATCACTCCAGCGCACCGATCCGGCGTCCAGCGTGATCGTGTCGATTTTCAGCGACGAGGGGCCGCCCGTTCCAGAGGGCTGCTGTGGCCGGGTCCCCTGGTTTGATTCACCCGGGCCATTGGCCTTCGACATGGACGGCCACACCAGGACGCCGGCTGAATTGCGCCCGGAATCCAGTTGCGGGGATAAAAGCTGCAGTTGCGACAGATGCAGCGCACCACCCAGCGGGAAAGACGGCGCAATCCGTGCCGACAACGACTTCGCCGCAAACCGCTGTGCGCCGCTTTCATCCGTGATGCGCGGTTCATTCAGCGCCACAGACCCCTCGATCTGCAATGTTTGCGCTGGCTTGTCGGTCTTGGGCGAATACACGCCCTGAAGGTCGAACGTGATCTGGCCTGACGCCGGATGGATCGATGCCGGCAGCGTCAGATACGGTCGAACGCTGGCCAGTGGCAGGGCATCGAGGCGCGTCTGAACCTTGGCCTGCGGTGATTCCGAAAACAGGGTTGCCTCGGCGTCGATGCGGGCAGGGCGGCCATCGAGCTTGAAGCCTGATTGCAGCTTGGCGGCTTGTGTGGCTGCGCTTTCCTTGTTGGTCAGTCCTTCGACCAGAAGTTCGAGTGACTCGATCCGGCTGAGCTTGCGAACCACCCGATCATCGAAATCGAGACTGCCGTCGTGAATCACCACGCGATCGACTTGCCAGTCTGTGCGCCGCAGCGATGCCGGGCGATTGGTGAATTCATCGATCACATCGGAGAGGTCGATGCGGTCGGGTGCAACCCGAGCCACCCGGGCCCTCGGCGTGTCGAGGTCGATGCTGCGAACGACCACGGCGCCATGCGCATAGGCCCAGGGATTGATCTCCAGCGTCAGCTTCTTGACGCTGAGCATCGGACGGCCCGGCTCCAGACTGTCGATCTGGACATTGGATAATGCAGCACGCCCTGAAAAGACCGAGACGTCGATGTGCCCGACACTGACGGTGCGCCCCAGCATCCGACTCGTACGCGCTGCGATCGTCTCGCGCATCAGATTCGGCCCCCAGGTGAGGACTGACAGCAAGAGCGCGGCCAACAGGGCCAGTGCGCCGATCACCCAGAGCAGCGGCCGAAGCAGGGCGCCCGTCTGACGCTGCCTGAGCGCCGGGGCACTGGTGGTTCGCGGACCTGCTGAGACATTCACTTCAAGCATGCCGGACATCGCTTCGCCTGCAGACGATCGGGATGGGAACGATCGATTGTATGCGGGATGGATGGTCAAGCCGACGAGGATGAGCTGGGCTGACGGTTGAAGCGGGCGCACCCGCTCGCAGAAGTGGTCGGAATCAGTGCGACAGGCCGAGCATCGCCTGCAACTGCAGCGGGTGATCGATCCAGGCATCAGCCCCCCATTGCTGCGGCGGCAGGGTATCTCCGCAAAATCCATAGCAGGCTGCGATCGTCTTCATTCCAGCGGCACGCCCCGCCTCGATGTCACGCAGGTCGTCGCCGACATAGACACAACGCGCGGGCTCGACACCGACCAGCCGGGCGGCATGCAACAGGGGTTCTGGGTGCGGTTTGGCATGCGCCGTGGTGTCGCCTCCAACCGCACTGGCCGAGCGCTCCAGCACGCCCAGCGCTGCCATGATCGGCCGCACGTAGCGTTCAACCTTGTTGCTCACCACCCCCCACCGGACTTGCGCCGCTTCGAGAGCGTCGAGCACTTCAGCCATGCCATCGAACAGCCGGGTCTGAACCACCATCGCGGCCTCATAGCGGGCCAGGAAGTCGGCGCGAAGCGCCTCGAACTCAGCATGGCCGGGCGCGATGTTCAGACCGCGTCCGATCAGACCGCGGGCACCGTGCGAGGCGAAGGGGCGCAGGGCCTCCAGCGGCAGCGCTTCAAGGCCTCGCGCCAGGCGCATGGCATTGACCGGCGCAGCCAGGTCAGCGGCGGTATCGGCCAGGGTTCCGTCCAGATCAAAGAACACGGCAGCGGGTCGAAACGAAAAGGCCTCGGATGTGCTCATCGATTGCAACTCAGGCAGGCCGGCGAAAGGCCACCAGGTAGTTCACGCTCACATCGCCCTCGACCAGTTTGTACTGGCGCGTGATCGGGTTGTAGGTCAGGCCGATCAGGGCCGCCTGCTCGAGTCCGGCTCGACGGGCATAGCCGATCAGTTCGGAGGGCCTGATGAACTTGCCATAGTCGTGGGTGCCCTTGGGCAACAGGTTCAGCACATATTCGGCGCCGACGATGGCAAAGAGAAAGGACTTGGGATTTCGGTTCAGGGTCGAGAAAAAGACCCAGCCGCCGGGCTTGGCCAGTTGCGCGCAGGCCGCGATGCTCGAAGCCGGATCCGGCACGTGTTCGAGCATTTCCATGCAGGTGACGATGTCGAAGCTGCCCGGCTCGCGCGCCGCCATGGCTTCGGCCGCAATCAACTCGTAGCGCACCGCCACCCCTGACTCCAGCCCATGCAATTCGGCGACCTTGAGCGACTTGTCAGCCAGGTCGATCCCGGTGACCTTGGCGCCTCGGCGGGCCATCGCTTCGGCCAGAATCCCGCCGCCGCATCCGACGTCGATCGCAGTCTTGCCGACACAGCCGCCGGCAAGGCGATCGATCCAGTCTGACCGCAGCGGGTTGATCTGGTGCAGCGGCCTGAATTCCGACTCCGGATCCCACCAGCGTGAAGCCAGGGCCTGGAACTTGGCAATCTCGCCTGAATCCAAATTGGCTGACTCGGGCGATTCAATATTAGGGGAGGCGGACATGAGGCTCATCGGTATCGCATCGCGGTCGGAACCCGGCATTGTACGGACAGGCCCGAGACCTGGTGCCCAGCGCGGTGATCGGGTCGGGCACTCGCCCTGGAAAAGAAAAGCCCCGCACGAGGCGGGGCTTGTGGAGCACGAGGCCCGAAGGCCTCGCAAATCGCGGCTGTCAGGTCTTACTTGACCGGACGGGTGCCGACGACTTCGATCTCCACGCGACGGTTCTTGGCACGGCCTTCCGCAGAGTTGTTGTCGGCGACCGGCTGCTTCTTGCCTTTGCCTTCGGTGTAGATGCGGTTGGCTTCGATGCCCTTGCTCACCAGGTAGCCCTTGACTGCTTCAGCACGACGCAGCGACAGCTTCTGGTTGTAGGCGTCAGAGCCGACGGCGTCGGTGTGGCCGACAGCGATCACCACTTCAAGGGTCAGGTCCTTGATCTTGCCGGCGAGGTCGTCGAGCTTGGCCATGCCCTCGGGCTTCAGCGTGGCTTTGTCGAAGTCGAAGAAGGCATCAGCTGCGTAGGTGACTTTCTCGCTGGTCGGACGCGGTGCCGGTGCCGGTGCCGGGACCGGAACGGGTGCCGGTGCCGGGGTCGGTGCGACAACCGGCGGCGGAGCCATCGGCGACGGTGCAGGCGCTGCCTTGGGCATCAGGTCGGCGTTGCAATCAACCTGGGCATTGGCCGGGGTCCACCAGGGACTGCGGACGCACAGACCTTTCGGGCTGCCGGGCTGTTCTGCGAAGGGGGAGGTAACCACACCACCGAAAGGCGTCGTGATGTAACCGTTCTGGTTAGGGGCAGCCGGAATCATGGGAACGTCCTGGCGAACATTGCTGCCGGTTGCGCAAGCAGCCAACAGTCCCGTGGCCACGAGGGCGCCCAACTTGACCGAATTCTTCATATTTCTCCTCTCGGTGAGATATCTCACATCTGAAAAATCAACGCCCTGAAGCGGCAGCGGGGCTGCAGTGAGCAGCCATTCCCGCGTCAAAACGTCTCCGACGAACCTTGAGCCGATCAGTGGAAACCTGCCAGACACATCAGAAACGACTCAGAGCCGAACCTGATTGCAAGCTTCCCGGCACAAACTGACCTAAACGATTGTGCCACATGACTTTGCGGGCACGCATGTCGGCAAGCGCGTCCCGCGCCCGTGCGTTGGCCATTTGTCGCTTGACTACAACAGACTGGCCTGCGATCCACACGTTGGTCACCGATTCCCGACCTGCCGAAAAGATCAGATGGGAGATCGGATCGTGAATGGGTTGAAGACTGTGTGTGGCGAGGTCGATCGAGACCAGATCGGCCTGTTTGCCCGGCTCGATGCTGCCGATCCGGTCCGCGCAGCCCAGCGCTCTGGCGGCATCGAGTGTCGCGGCCCTCAGGGCGCGATGGGCGCCAAAAACCGCTGCATCCTTGCTGGCCCCTTTTGCCAGCAAGGATGCGGTTCGGGTCTCCTGGAGCAGGTCGAGGCGGTTGTTGCTGGCGGAGCCGTCGGTGCCGATCGCCAGGTTGATGCCGAGCTCCAGCATGCGGGCCACAGGCGCAATACCGCTGCCGAGCTTCAGGTTTGAATGCGGGCAGTGGACCACCGATGCGCCGTGTCTGGCCAGCAGCTGCATCTCGGCTTCATTGAGGTGAACCGCATGGACGGCGATCAGCTCCGGACCCAGCAGGCCGAGCCGCTCCAGCCGGTGCAGGGGGCGAACGCCATAGCGTTCGAGATGCTCGGCGACCTCCTGTTCGGTCTCATGGACATGCATGTGGACGGGCAACTGGAGTTCCGCGCACAGGCGGGCGACATCGGTCAGCGCCGCGTCAGCGACGCTGTAGGGCGCATGGGGCGCCAGCGTGAAGCTGATGAGGTCTTCGTGGCGCATGGCGTCACGCAGCGCAAGCCCCTTGGCGAGATAGTCCTGCGGACCACTGCCGTAGGCGGTCGGGAAGTCGATGACCACAATGCCCAGCACCGCACGCATGCCCAGGCTCAGCGCCGCCCGTGCGCAGGCCTGCGGGTAGAAATACATGTCGTTGAAGGTGGTGATCCCGCCCATCAGCATTTCGTGGCAGGCCAGGATCGTGCCGTCGTGCACAAACTCCTCGGACATCAGGGCGCCTTCCATGGGCCAGATCCGCTCAGTGAGCCAGCGCTCGAGCGGCAGGTCGTCGGCGGCTCCCTGCAGGAGCGCCATGGCCGCATGAGTGTGCGCGTTGACCAGTCCGGGGATCAGCAGATGCCCCGGCAGCTCCTGATGCATCGCCTCGGGATGCAGCTGGCTGGCGGCTTCACGCGGGAGCACACCGGTGATGCGATCGGCCTGAACGATGACGGTATGACCCACCAGGATGTCGGGCCCGGAGGCCACTGGAGCGATCCATTCAGGGCTGATCAGCAGGGCGGGCGCGTCGTTAGGTGTCATGAAAGATTAAAACACATCAAGATGGGTTAAAATTCAAAGCTTTACCTGTTGCCGCGCTCGCGCTCCCCAATGGATCAATTCGCAAGAGAAACCCTCCCGATCAGTCTCGAAGAAGAGATGCGGCGCTCCTATCTCGATTACGCCATGAGCGTGATCGTTGGCCGCGCCCTGCCGGATGTGCGTGACGGCCTCAAACCAGTGCATCGCCGTGTGCTGTTTGCGATGCACGAGCTGAACAACGACTGGAACCGGCCTTACAAGAAGTCGGCGCGTATTGTTGGCGACGTCATCGGTAAATACCACCCTCACGGTGACCAGTCTGTGTACGACACGATCGTCCGGATGGCGCAGGACTTTTCATTGCGCTACATGCTGGTGGACGGACAGGGCAACTTCGGTTCGGTCGATGGCGACAACGCTGCGGCGATGCGCTACACCGAGATCCGCCTGTCCAAGATCGCCCATGAGCTGCTGGCCGACATCGACAAGGAGACCGTCGATTTCGGGCCGAACTACGACGGCTCCGAAAAAGAGCCCCTGCTGCTGCCGGCACGCATCCCGAATCTGCTGATCAACGGCAGTTCAGGCATTGCGGTGGGCATGGCCACCAATATCCCGCCGCACAATCTGAGCGAAATCGTCGAAGGTTGCCTGCTGATGCTGCGCAAACCTGAATCGAGCATCGATGAACTGATTGAACTGATCCCGGCGCCCGACTTCCCAACCGCCGGCATCATCTACGGCGTCAATGGCGTTCGTGAGGGCTATCGGACCGGCAGAGGGCGCGTGGTCATCCGTGCCCGCACCCATTTCGAGGAGATCGATCGCGGCGCGCGCCAGGCGATCGTCGTTGATGAGCTGCCGTTTCAGGTCAACAAGCGCACGCTCCAGGAAAAGATCGCCGAACTGGTCAACGACAAGAAGATCGACGGCATTTCCGACATCCGGGATGAGTCGGACAAGTCGGGCATGCGACTGGTCATCGAACTCAAGCGCGGTGAAGTGCCTGAGGTGGTGCTCAACAACCTGTTCAAGCTGACGCAGCTGCAGGACACCTTCGGCA
>CAIXXI010000123.1 GCA_903923345.1 uncultured Burkholderiales bacterium
CCGTAGTTCGCGTATTTCGGCACCTGCAGGTCGGCATCCTTGCGGACCGTCTCATAGAAGTCGAAGGGCAGCTGCTCGAGGATGTCGACCTCGCCCTTCTTGAGCGCATTGACCTGAGCCTGCGAATCACGCAGTGCGAGGTTCCATTCGACCCGATCAACATAGACGCGCTTGCCGCCGGTGGTGCCCGACGGCGGCTCGCTGCGCGGCACGTACTTGGTGTTTTTGAGGTAGACCGCCTTGTCGCCCGGCTTGAATTCGTCGGCCTTGAAGGTGTAGGGGCCTGAGCCGATGTGCTCCTCGATCTGCTTGAAGGCATCGGTGTCGGCGATGCGCTTGGGCATGATGAAGGGCACGTTCGAAGACGGCTTGCTCAGCGCATCCAGCACGAAGCCGCAGGCCTCGCCCAGGAAGATCCGGAAGGTGTCGGGGGCGGGGGAGTCCATCCGCGAGACGAACTGCATCAGGGCCGAGCCCATCGCGTCGCGCTTGCCCCAGCGCTGCAGCGAAGCGATCACATCGTCGCCGGTGACCGGCTTGCCATCATGGAACTCCAGGCCCTTGCGCAGCTTGAAGGTGTAGAGGCGGTTGTCCTGGCTGACCGACCAGGTGTCGACCATCTGCGGCTTGATCTTGCCGTTCTCGTCGGTGCCGAACAGGGTGTCGTAGATCATGTAGCCGTGATTGCGGCTCATGTACGCCGTGGTCCAGATCGGATCGAGCACCGCAAGGTTGGAGTGCGGCACCACGCGCAGCACGCTGGACTGTGCGGCAACCGGAGAGGCGAGGGAGATCGTGCCGATCGCCATCAGGGCGGCGGCGGTGCGCTTGATCAGTGCAGAAGGTGACAAGTTGGTGCTCCTGTGGGGTGTTTTCAGGGGCCATCGATGGGCCCGTGGCCAGACCATAGTTCAACCTGCAGGGAAGATGCAAGACTCGGGCCATTTCCGAGTATCGGGGCTCGAATCGGTTCGACCCTGACTGCGACTCTGAGTGCGCCCCTTAGTGAGCCCCTGAGTGCGAACCTGCGTTCGAGCGTGTACTGGGTTGGGCGCTCCCGTGTGCAGGGTCGTCGATTGACCGCTTCGGACGAGCCGTGCACAGCCTGCCGCGCCCGGATATGCTCGGGGGCGGGAATCAACCCAGACCAGCGAGCGGAGAATTCGAGTGGCCAGGATCGCAGTGGGCGGCATGCAGCATGAGACCAATACCTTCGCGCCGTCGAAGGCCGATTACGCAGCCTTTGAAGCGGGCGGCGGCTGGCCGTCCATCCAGCGCGGTGAGCCGCTCTTCGAGGCGGTGGCCGGTGCCAATATCCCGGTGCAGGGCGCGATCGAAGCGCTGCGCGCGCACGGCCATACCCTGGTGCCGCTCACCTGGGCAGCCGCCTCGCCTTCTGCGCATGTCACGCAGCATGCATTCGAATCAATCGTGGGCGACCTGATCGAGCGGCTTCGCGTAGCCGGCCCGGTTGATGGGGTGTATCTCGATCTGCACGGCGCGATGGTCTGTGAGCATGTGGATGACGGCGAGGGCGAGATCCTGCGGCGGGTGCGTGAGCAGGTGGGCCCGAAGGTGCCGGTGGTGGCCAGCCTCGATCTGCATGCCAATGTCACCCGTCAGATGGTGGCTTTCGCCGATGCACTGACCATCTACCGCACCTATCCGCACGTCGATATGGCACAGACCGGCGGGCGAGCGGCCGCATTGCTCGAGCGCATGATCAGCGCAGGCCGGCGTCCGGCGAAAGCCCACCGGCAATTCGACTTTCTCACCGGCATTCCCTCGCAGTCGACCTTCATTGAGCCGTGCCGCAGCCTGTATGCACTGATCGCGGATATCGAACGGCGCCATGGTGCGTCGGTTGATTTCGCACCCGGATTTCCGATGGCGGATTTCCCCGAGTGCGGCATGTCGGTCGTGGCCTATGCCGACGATGTGGCCGCAGCCCAGGCGGCGCTTCGGGAAATCGGGGATGCGGTGGCGGCCGCCGAGCCGGATTTCGCCCTCGAGTTGCTCTCGCCCGACGACGCGGTCAGGCGGGCGATGCAAACCGGTGCGCCGGGCGCCCCCACGGTGCTGGCCGACACGCAGGACAATCCGGGTGCAGGCGGCAATGGCGACACCACCGGATTGCTGGCGGCACTCATTCGCCAGCGTGCGCCCGATGCGGTGCTCGGGCTGCTGATCGACCCGGCCAGCGCGGCCCGAGCCCATGAAGCGGGTCAGGGCGCAACACTGGAATTTTCACTGGGCGCGGTCTCGGGCGTGCCGGGCCAGCAGCCCTGTGCGGGGCGTTTCACCGTCGAGCGGCTGGGCGATGGGCGTTTCACGTGCACCGGGCCGATGTTTCGCGGCTTTCGCATGACGCTGGGCGAGATGGCTTTGCTGCGCGAGGAGCAATCGGGTGTCCGGGTGGTGCTGGCCAGCCGTAAATGCCAGGCCGCAGACCAGGAAATGTTCCGTCATCTGGGCATCGAGCCGGTGCGACAACGCATCCTGGCGCTCAAGAGCTCGGTGCATTTCCGCGCCGATTTTCAGCCGATTGCACGCGAGGTGCTGGTGGTGCAGTCGCCCGGCCCGGCACTGGCCGATCCGATGGATTTCCCCTGGACTCGGCTGCGCCCGGGTATCCGGATGAGGCCATCGGGACCGGCGTTCGGTGCGAACCTGCCACGACTCTGACTGAGGCGCCGATGCGCGCACCGCGCATCGGACTGCGCGCTCACAACATGCTTGCGTCGGTCGGCAGCCCCATCAACACTCGCCCGGCCAGCTCCCAGCTGGGCGGCGCGATCATCATGTGCTGGGTGGCGGTGTAGGCGTCGCGAAACCGCCGCTGCAGGGGATGCGATGCATACACCACCGAGCCACCGCCGAGCTCGAACATCCTGCGCACCACATCGGCACTGCTGCGGGTGGCGTGGGTCGCTGCCAGGCGCAACAGGGCGCGGTCTTCGGTGCCGATCGCATCGCCCTGCTGAGCCTTGCGCCAGGCATCGCCGATGGCTTCGTAGTAGAAGGCGCGGGATGATCGCAGGATGGCTTCGGCCTGCGCGAGCTCGCTTTGAGCCGCGCTGCGCTCGGCCAGGGTGCGTCGAGAGCCCTGGGGCTTCTTGGCGCCTGCCAGTTCCACCAGATCGTCGATCGCAGCCCGCGCGTTGCCCAGAGCCACGGCGCCAATGCCCATCGCCAGCAGGCCAAAGGCCGGGAACTGATAGAGCGCGCCACTGGCGAACGGTTTGCCGGTGACCAGCGAATAGGTGAAGGCCTGTGGCACCCGGATGTCAGTGACTTCCATGTCGCCGCTGCCGCTGCCGTTCATGCCCGCCACCTGCCAGGTATCGATCAGGGTGGCCTGGCTGGCCGGGAACACCATCATGCGCGCGTCGGGTGAGCCGTTGGGCAGCAGCCGCGGCTTGCCATCCTCCATCACCACTGAAATGCCCTTGAGCCAGCTGCAGTTGGCTCCGCCGCTCACCCAGGGCCAGCGACCGCTGAGTCGAAAGCCATCGCCGTCAGGCGTGGCCCGGCCGGTGGGCGTATTGGAGCCGCCGGTGATGACCAGCGGATCGCCATAAATGTCACGGGCGACGTCCGGTTCGAGATAGGCGGCAGACATGCCTGAGGTGGCGCCGATCATCACGCACCAGCCACTTGAGGCGTCGGCTCGGGCCACCGCCTCGATTGTGCCCATCAGGGTCTCGGGGGGCAGTTCGAGCCCGCCGATGTCTCGCGGCACCACCATCCGGAAGAAGCCTGCCTGCGCGAACTGTTGTGCCAGATCGGCAGGCAATCGGCGAGCGCGCTCGATTTCGTCAGCCCGGGCACGCAGGGTCGGGGCGATCCGCTCGGCGGCAGCGAGGACATCCATGGCAGTGCCTACTCGGGTTTGACGCCTGAAGCCTTGAACACCTCGCCCCAGCGCGGGGTGTCTTTCTTCACGATGTTGACGAACTCCTTCGCCGTGGTGCCCGTCGGCAGCAGGCCCAGCTCCAGGATGCGCTTCTTGCCTTCCGGCGACTGGATGACCTTCTGGATCTCAAGGCTCATGCGATCGACGATGGCCTGCGGTACGCCCTTGGGGGTCACGATGCCGTTCCAGCCAACCAGATCCAGCGCCGGAAAACCTTGCTCGGCAAAGGTGGGCGCATCGGGGAAGGTGGGCCAGCGCTGCGTGCCGGTCACCGCCAGCAGGTTCAGCCGACCGCCATTGATGAACGGGCCGGTGGTGGCGAAGTCATGCACCCCCATCGTGGCCATGCCGGCCATCACGTCCTGGATGGCCGGGCCTGCACCCTTGTAGGCCACATGCACGGTATCGAGCTTGTTCAGTTGCGTGAAGGTTTCGGCATACAGGTGCGAGGAACTGCCGACGCCGAACGAGCCGTAGGTGGTCTTGCCGACGTTTTTCTTCACGTAGGCAATGTAGTCAGGCAGGGTCTTGATGCCTGTGCTTGAGGCGACCACCAGGCCCAGCGCTGCCTCACCGAGCTGTGTGACCGGCTCGAAATCGTCCTGGCTGTAGGGCAGCTTCGTGTAGGCGAACATATTGATGCAGTAGTTCGACGAGTTGATATACACAAAGGTGTAGCCATCGGGAGCCGACTGTTTGGCGGCGGTGATGCCCACGATGCCGTTGGCGCCGACGCGGTTCTCGACAATCACAGGCTGGCCCAGCACCGGCCCGAGTTTTTCAGCCAGATACCGCGAGACGATATCGGTCTGCCCGCCCGGCGGGTAGGGCACGATCAGCTTCACTGGACGATTCGGCCAGGCTTGGGCAAATGCTGGCGTTGCGGTGATCAGGGCCAGCGTGACAAGCGCTAACCATCGGGTGATATGCAGCATGGTGATGCGTCTCCTGTGGGGACTTGAAGGGTGTCCGAGTGCATAACAGCCCCGGATTCGGGTGCGGCTCGAAGTGAGTCTAACTGCAGATCCAGTCGACGCATCTGCCTTCCGACATCGGCCTTCCGGTTTAGGCCGCAGGTTATATCGACCCGGCTTGAACCGCATTAGCATCGAGACTTCGCTGAACGCATGGGTAGCCAGGACGCGGCCTGCGTCACGCAACTCGCCCAAGCACCTCAACAGACACTCCATCATGACGCCTACCCTTCCCAACGACGCGCTGTGGCGCTGGTCTGCATCCGATCTCGCCCAGGGTATTCGCACCCGGCGCATCTCCAGCCGGGAGGCCACCCAGGCCTGTCTCGATCGGGTGCACGCGGTGAACCCGCGCCTGAATGCAATCGTCTCCGTCCTCGAGGACAGTGCCCTGGCTGCGGCCGATGAAGCCGATCGGGCGGTCGCGCGGGGCGATTCACTCGGTGTCCTGCATGGCGTGCCGGTGACCACCAAAGTCAATGTCGACCAGCAGGGCTGCGCCACGACCAACGGCATCGTTGCCTTCAAGGACCTGATCGCGAGCGAGGACAGTCCGGTGGTTGCCAATCTCAGGCGCGCCGGCGCGGTGATCTTCGGGCGCACCAACACGCCCGCGTTTTCCTTTCGCTGGTTCACAGACAACGACCTGCACGGCCGCACGCTCAACCCCTGGTCGCGCGAGCACACACCGGGCGGCTCCAGCGGTGGCGCATCATCGGCCGTCTCATCCGGCATGGGCCCGATTGCCCATGGCAATGACATCGCCGGTTCGGTTCGCTATCCCGCCTATTGCACGGGCATCTTCGGGCTTCGCCCCTCGTTTGGCCGCGTACCCAACTTCGCCCCATCAGCCTCCGAAGAACGTCCCCCGGGCATGCAGATGATGTCGGTGCAGGGGCCGCTCGCCCGCACGGTGGCCGACTTGCGCCTGGGCCTGCAGGCCATGGCCCAGCGCGACCCACGGGACCCCTGGTGGGTGCCAGCCCCCCTCATCGGGCCGGTTCAGGCGCGTCCGATTCGGGTGGCGATGTCCACCTCGATTCCCGGCGCACGCGTTCATCCCGGCATCGTGGCCGCCATCGAGCGCGCGGCATCGTGGCTCTCGCAGGCCGGTTATGTTGTCGAGGCCGCCGAGCCACCCGACATGGTCGAGGCGGCCCGTCTGTGGCAACTGATCGTCGATAACGAAGCCCGTATTGCCATGGGGCCGAACGTCGAAAAGCTGGGCGATGCCGCGATTCGCACGGCCTTTGCCGCTATGACCCGGAACACCCCGGTGCTCGACACGCAGGCCTACTTTCGGGCACTGGCCCGGCGCACGACCCTGATTCGCAACTGGAATGCCTTTCTGGAGCGCTACCCCTTAGTGCTGGGGCCGCTGAGTGCCGAGCCGCCCTTCGCCTATGGGCTCGACGTCCAGTCGCCCGAAAGCATGGATCGCATCATCGCGGCTCAGGGGCCGCAATTCGCTGTGCCCTTGCTGGGGCTGCCGGCGGTCTGCGCGCCCGTCGGTGAGGTCGATGGCCTGCCTATCGGGGTTCAGATCATCGGAGGCCGCTTCCGTGAAGACCTCGTACTGGATGCGGCCGAGGTGCTTGAATCCCGCTATCCCTGCGCAGCCCCGATCGATCCGCGCTTCTGACCCTCACCCCTTCGTTTCAAAAGCACCCGATGAGCCCAACACCGCTTCCCCCGGAGCAGCACACGCCAGCAGCCTGGTACGGCCCTGAAATGGCCGCCCGAAGCGACTGGATCGTGAGCCTGACCCTGGCCGACCTCGACGAGATCCACCGCGCACTGCAGACCTGGAAAGCGCGGCCCGACGCCGGGCCTGCGCCGCTTGCGCCCACAGACTTCCCCCTGCCCAGTCTGGGCCCGCGTCTGCTCTCTGTCCGGCGTGAGCTCATTGACGGTCGGGGCTTCGTCCTGTTGAAGGGCATGCCGGTCTTCGACTGGAGTCGCGAGGACTGCGCCATGGCCTTCATCGGCCTGGGTGCACACCTCGGTCGTGCCCGCTCACAAAATGCTGCAGGCCACCTGCTCGGGCATGTGCGTGATGTCGGTCTGGCTAGCACCGACCCGAATGTGCGCATCTACCAGACGCCCGAGCGTCAGACCTTCCACACCGACTCCTGCGACGTGGTCGGGTTGCTGTGCCTGCGCGAAGCCAAGGCGGGCGGCGACTCTCTTCTGGTGAGTTCGACCACGCTCTTCAACGAAATGCGACGGCGTCGGCCCGATCTGGCTGAGCTGCTGTTCGAGCCGGTGGCCACTGATCGCCGCGGCGAAGTGCCGGTCGGCATGAAGCCCTGGTTCGAGATTCCGGTGCTCAACTGGCATGAAGGCTTTCTGACGGCGCTCTACCAACGGCAGTATGTCGACAGCGCACAGCGATTCGAGCAGGCACCGAGGCTCTCGCCACAACACGTTGAGGCGCTTGATCTCTTCGATTCGCTCGCGAACGACCCGGCCATGCACCTGACCATGCGGCTGGCCCCGGGCGACATGCAGTTCGTCCACAACCACACCATGCTGCACGACCGCACTGGTTTTGAGGACTGGCCCGACGCAGACCGTCGCAGGCACCTGCTGCGCTTGTGGCTGGCTGTGCCCGGCGCACGGCCCTTGCCCGAAGTGTTCCGGCAGCGCTACGGCAGCATCGAGATCGGTGATCGCGGCGGCATCGTGGTGCCAGGCACGGTGCCCTCTGTCACGCTGGCCTGAGTCGCACCGGATCGGGGGTCCGACTCAGGTCAGATGCTGCCGCAGACGTGCCTCAGGGCGCAGAGCCCCAGGGCGCGGCCATCATCAGCTTGTTCTCCTGAGACAACAACAGCGGCCGCAACTTGGCTGCAAAGGCCATGAATTCGGCGTCGCCGTAGACCCCGGCCCAGAAGGCGCGGCGATCGGCGTCGTCGTTGAATTTCCAGATGTGGATCAGCTGATTCAGTGCGCCGATATCGCCGGTGAAATAGCCCACCAGGCGCTGCGGATGCTTGCCCAGCGCAGGCCAACCCTGGCTTTTGTAGAGCTCGGTCACCTCGGACATCTTGCCGACGATGACGGTATAGGTGCGCATTTCGTAGATCGCCATTTCAGTCCCCCTGTCGTATGGATTTGGCGGGATTGAGTGTAGCCTTCGGCGCACGCCCCTGGACACCCCGGAGACCACAATGACCCTGATGCTGATTCGCCACGGAGAAACCGAGCTCAATGCAACGCGGGTCCTGCAGTTTCCGGACACCCCGCTCGGTGTGCGCGGCCGGCAGCAGGCGCTGGCGGTGGCCCAACGATTTGCCGCCAACCCACCGCGGGCGATCGTCAGCAGCGACATGGCGCGCGCCCGCCAGACGGCCGAAGCGATCGCGGCTGCAACCGGGCTGAGCGTGCTTGAGTCGCCCTTGCTGGGCGAGCGCAATTTCGGCGACCTGCGCGGCAAGCGCTTCGATGACCTGCCCTATGACCCCATCCATGACGACCGGGGTCCGCCTAATGGCGAATCCATGGCGCAGTTCCGGGCCCGCATCGCACAGGCCTATGCCTGGCTGATGCAGATGCGCGCTCAAGTCGGCGGAGACCTGGCGGTCGTCTCGCACGGCCTGTTCATCCGCGAGTTTCTCGCCGGTCACGCCCATATCCCGCAGGGCATTCAGATCCCCGAGCGGCTCGACAACACCTCGGTGTCGGTGCTGCTCGCCGAGCCGCCGCACACGGTTCAGCTGATGGCCTGCAGCCGCCATCTGCAGGGCGAGGCGCAAGACGACGGCAAGGGCGTGGTCGGCGTCTGAGCCTCGGCTCACGCCACATTGCGTGAGCGTCCTGCCCAGAAGGGCTCTCGCAGCGTCGTCTTGAGCACCTTGCCTGCCCCCGACAAGGGCAATGCCTCGACGAAGTCGACACTGCGTGGGCACTTGTAGCCGGCAATCAGCGCCTTGCAGTGGGCGATCAGCGCCTCGGCATCACCCGCCTGGCCGGGCTTGAGCACGACCACCGCATGCACCGACTCGCCCCATTGCTCGCTCGGAATCCCGATCACCGCACAGGCGGCGACCGAGGCATGCTGCGCCAGTGCGTTTTCGACTTCGGCTGAGTAGATGTTCTCGCCGCCGCTGATGATCATGTCCTTGAGTCGATCGGCGATGAAGATGAAGCCGTCTTCGTCCATCCAGGCGCCGTCGCCGGTGTGCATCCAGCCGCCGCGCAGCGCGGCCTCGGTTTGCTCGGGCTTGTTCCAGTAGCCCTGCATCACGTTCGGTCCACGCACCACCACTTCGCCGACCGTCCCGCGCGGCACTTCCTGGTCATTCGCATCAACGATCCGGACCTCCATCAGATGGCCAGCCCGGCCGGCTGCACGCAACTTGCCTGATTTGCGCCCTTCGGGCGTGTGGGTCCAGGCCGGGTTGAGCGTGGCCAGCGGGGAGAGTTCGGTCATGCCGTAGGCCTGTACGAAGCCCACGCCCGGCAGTGCAGCCATGGCCCGCTCGAGCACCGCTTCGGAGATCGGCGAGGCGCCATACGCAATCGTGTGCAGCGCGCTCAGGTCACGGGGCTGCTTCATGGCGGGATGGTCGACCAGCATCTGGATCATGGTCGGTACCAGCAGCACATGGGTGACCCGGTCCCGGGCCATGGTGTCGAGCACGGCTTCCGGGTTGAACGCAGGCACGATCGAATGGGTGTTGCCCTCGATCCAGTGCGGCATGGCCACCCCCATGTCGGCCAGGTGGAACATCGGCGCGGCATGCATGTAGGTGCCACCGGGCGTGGCCAGCCCGTCAGAACGCATCGCAATGCCCGAGCTCATCAGGTTGGTGTGGCTGAGCATCACCCCCTTCGGAAAACCGGTGGTGCCGCCGGTGTAGAAGATGCCGGCCAGGTCGTCCCCCCGACGCACGGCGTCGGGCACCGGCGCGTTGGCGGCGATCAGTGCCTCATAGTCCAGCGTGCCCTCGGGCGCCTGTTCATCGCCGCAATAGATCACCTGCTTGATCGTGGTCGCATCGCGGCGCAAGCCGTCGATCATCCCGCGAAAGGTCTCATCGACCAGGATGATCGTCGAGCCTGAATCATTGAGCGAGTAGACGATCTCGGCCGCCGACCAGCGGATGTTGCAGGGGTTGAGCACACCGCCCGCCCATGGAATCGCCATCTGGTATTCCAGATATCGGTCTGAATTGAGCGACAGCATCGCGACCCGATCGCCGGTGCGCAGGCCCAGCGACTGCAGTGCGCCGGCCAGTCGGGCGATGCGATCGATCAGTTCGCGAAAGCTTCGGCTGCGGGTACCGAAGCGAACGGCGGTGCGGTCTGGATGCTGCTGTACGACGCGATGCAGCGCCTGTGTCAGGTACATGCGGATCTCCTCGGAAATAGGTCAGATGTTCATCAACTGTAGAGGGTCGGCCTTGGTTCATCCCAGCATTGCGCGACGACTTCCTGCGGCCAGGGCGTGGCACGCCGTGAGGCCCGATCGATGCAGGCATGGATCACCTTGCCACGACCCACCAGCACCGGCGCATCCTGCCCGCGTGGCTGCATGTCCCACATCTCCACCGCATGTTCCATGCTGGCACGCCCCACTCTCACCACGGTGATGCGGCACATCACTTCTCCCGGCGGTTTCACCTCGGCAAGAAAATCGTATTCGCTGCGCACCATGGCTGCGACAAAGGCCGTGCTGCGATCGCGCAGGCCCATCGGCCGATACCACGCTTGAAACGTGCGGTTGATGAAGGCGAAGTAGCGTGCGTTGTTGACGTGGTCGGAATAACGGTCTTCGGGCAGATCGTTCGCGTCGACCGCGATGCGCAACTCCAGGCTGTTGAGCGGGGCCATGGCGTCAGGCCGCAATGCCAGCTGCCCGCAGCTCGGCCTCGAAGACATCGGGCTGGTCGGAGGTGGTGGCGCGCTGCATGTCGCGGGGCCAACGGGTGTCGTCAAAGGCGGTGCCGCGATGCATCGTGCAACGGTTGTCCCACAGCACCAGGTCGCGCACGCGCCAGCGATGCAGGTAGGTGAAGCGCCGTTCGGTGGCATGGGCCATGAGCTGTGCGAGCAATGCGTCGGCCTGTGCATCATCCATGCCGCTGATCCGGCCGATATGTGAGGCCAGATACAGGCTGCGTCGCCCCGATTGCGCAATCGTGCGCACCAGCGGCCGGGCTACCGGCGCCCAGGCCGTGCGTTCCTGCTCGGAGAAATCGCTGAAACCCAGGCGCCGGCGTGAATACAGCAGCGAGTGCTCGGCGATCAGCCCATCTACCCGCGCTTTCAGCTCGGTGGGCAGTGCATCAAAGGCTGCCCTCAGGTCGGCAAATTCGGTGTGTCCGCCAATGGGCGCGACAGACCGGCAATACAGCATCGAGGTGAAGCCGGTGGGCTGCTTGAAGGAACTGTCGGTGTGCCACAGCCGATTGCCCAGCTGAAAGAGCCGCAGCCGATAGTCCTTGCCCCACACCTCGCCCTCGGCGGTCATGTTGGCGATGTCGGCGATTTCTTCGCGCACCCGCAGCTTCTGTCCAGGCATCAGCGCCGCCACGGTGCGCTCATGCGGCCCGAAGATCCGGGCAAATGCCAGATGCTGCTCGACGGTCAGCGTCTGCTCCGGAAAGATCAGCACCGCGTACTCAGTGAAGGCATCGCGCACTTCGCGCTCGGTCTGCGCGTCCAGCGCGCGCGTGAGGTCGATGTCGCCGACTTCGGCGGCAAAGCCATCGGTCATGGGCGAGACGGTGATCGGCATGATGTCTCCTCGGCTGCGCCGAAACTCGAAGGGTTCGGGCGCTGGGTATTGAACAGCCAGCTTATCGCGATCGAGCCGGTCTGCGCCGGTTTCGTCTCAATTGCTGAGCGCCGGGCAGCCGATCAGGCCCTCTTTGATACCGCCGCGCTTTTCGACTAAGGTCTGCCGATTCAGGATGCGCATCACCGCGCATCGCATGCCGAGACACTGCCTCCATGAAAACCCCTTGCATTCGTATCACCCGATTCGGGCCACCCGACGTGCTTCAGGCCGGTGAGGTCGACATCGCCGCACCTGCAGCCGGCGAGGCACTGGTGCGGCAGACCGGCATCGGCGTGAACTTTGTCGACGTCTACCACCGCATCGGCCAGCTGCATGGCGACGGGCCCGAGCCGCCCTTCATCCCGGGCGTCCAGGCCAACGGGGTGGTCGAGTCGCTTGGGCCCGGGGTCTCGCACCTCGCGGTGGGCGATCGCGTCGCCTACGCCAATATCGGGATCGGCAGTTACGTGGGCCACCGGGTTTTACCGGCGCATCGGCTGGTGAAGATTCCGGATGCCCTGGACGATGCGATCGTTGCGGCCTCCTACCTGCGCGGGCTGACCTGCCACTACCTGCTCAAGCGGCTGTACCGCGTCCAGCCCGGTGACACGGTCCTGATTCATGCAGCCGCAGGCGGTGTCGGGCAACTGATGGTGCAGTGGGCCAAACGCCTGGGTGCCACGGTGATCGGCACGGTCAGCACCGAGGCCAAGGCCGATTTCGTGAAGTCACTGGGCTGCGATCACCCGATCGTCTATTCCACAGTCAATTTCGTCGACGAGGTGATGCGCATCACCGACGGTCAGGGCGTTCCAGTGGTCTACGACTCGGTGGGCGCAGACACCTTCATGGGATCACTCGACTGCCTGCAGCCGATGGGCATTGCGATCAACTACGGCACTGCCTCGGGGCAGGTGCCACCGTTTCCGCTTCAGCGCCTGCACAGCAAGTCGCTGTCGGTATGCCGTCCGACGCTTCGCACCTGGATTGCGAAGCAGTCTGACCTCGAAATCGCGTCCAGCGAGGTGTTCGATCTGCTTGCTGACGGATCGCTTCGCATCGACATCGCGGCCCGACTGCCCCTGCACGAAGCCGCTCAGGCGCATCGTCTGATTGAAAGCCGCACGATGAGCGGTGCGGTGCTGCTTGAACCCTGAGGAGACACTCGACATGACCCATGCACTTCAACTGCGGCGCCGGCAACTGCTGGGCGCAGCCACCGGCCTCTCGATCGCAGGCGTGCTGTCGCGCCCGGTGAGCGCCCAGACCACGACCTGGCCGGACAAGCCGGTGCGCATCATCCTGGGCTATCCACCCGGCGGTGCCGCCGACGGTGCGGCCCGCCCGCTCGAGCCCCGCATGCAGGCTGCGCTCGGCCAGCCCCTGGTCTTCGACTACAAGCCCGGCGCCGGCGCCACCCTGGCCGCGGGCCTTGCGGCCAAGGCTGCGCCGGACGGCTACACCCTGCACTTCACCGACGCCGGTCCGATGACCATCCTGCCCAACGGAAAGAAGCAGGCCTATGACCCCTTCGAGAGCTTCACGCCGATCGGCATGGTCTGCGCGGGTGGCACGCTCCTGGTGGCTCATCCCTCAGTGCCGGCGCGCAACCTGACCGAACTGATCGCGCTGGCTCGCGCCAATCCCGGCTCGCTGGCGTATGGCACGTCGGGCGTCGGCGGGGCAGGGCATCTGGCTGCAGAGCAACTCGAATCCATCACCGGCATCCGGATGAACCATGTGCCCTACAAGGGCGGCAGCCAGGCGGTGGCCGACCTGGTCGGCGGGCAGGTGCCTCTGCTGTTCTCATCGATGGCCACCGCGATTCCCTTCGTGCAATCGGGCAAGATCCGCGCGCTGGCGGTGACCTCCGACAAGCGAGCCTCGGCCTTGCCGGATGTGCCGACGATTGCCGAACAGGGATTCCCCGGATTTGAAGCCAGCGTGTGGTTCGCACTGGTCGGACCAGCCAGGCTGCCCGCCGAAATCGTGGCCAAGGCCAATGCGGCGATGAATTCGGCGCTGGCCGAAAAGGGCGTCCAGGACGCGATTCGCAAGCAGGGCTATGAGCCCCTGCCGGGCACGCCAGCCGATCTGGCGCGTTCGATCCGCTCCGATTACGAGAAGTGGGGCCGCCTCATCCGTGATCGCAAGATCAGCTTTGAATAAACCCGATCCGATTTGAGAAAAGGAGTTTTCTGATGGCCCGTCTTCGCCTCACGATTGCCGGACAGACATTTGTTGCCGAAACCCATCCCGACGCCCCGCAGACCGTGGCGGCGTTCCTGAAGCTGCTGCCCTATCGTCAGAAGGCGATCCATGTGCGCTGGAGTGGAGAGGCGATGTGGGTGCCGCTGGGTGAATTCAAGCTCGGCGTGGAGTTCGAGAACCACACCAGCCACCCCTCGGTGGGCGACATCCTGTTTTATCCGGGCGGATACAGCGAGACCGAGATCCTGATCGCCTACGGCTCGTGCAGCTTCGCTTCGAAGATGGGGCAGCTCGCCGGCAATCATTTCCTGACGGTCGTCGAAGGCCGCGAGCGGCTGCGCGCAGTGGGCGTCAAAACCTTGTGGGAAGGCGCCCAGGACGTGCTGTTCGAGCTGATCGAGGGCTGATCTAAGCGCCCTGCGCGGCCCCGATGCGCTGCGCCAGCGCGACCAGGGAGCGGTCGCTGCCGGCCGGCCCGAGCAACGAGATGCCCAGCGGTGCGCCCAGGCGCGTCGTCAGGGGCATCGACACCTGCGCAAAGCCCGACAGCCCGGCGATGCACAACAGCCGGATCGCGTTATTGCGATAGGTGTCGAGCTGCGATTCATCGTCGCTCAGCAGCGGTGCGATATCGGGCATGGTCGGCAACACCATCACGCCGTCATGGCCGAGCAGCCCGGCCAGATGGGCGCGAAACCGCTGCCGAAATGCCACCGCCTGCTCATACTGGGCATCGCTGACCTGACTCGACCAGGCGAAGCGCTCGGCCACGCCCGGCCCCAGCGGCGGGGCGTCGCGCTCGATGAAGTGTCCGTCGACCTGCCAGGCCTCGTGGCCCTGGAGGTAGCGGAAATTCCAGTACATCGGCTCGAACCCGTCCAGTGCCACGGCACAGTCGGCTGGTGTGCCGAGTGCGGAACGGATGCGGGCCATCGCGGGCTGATGCGCCTCTCGAACCACCGCATCCAGCAGATCCCAGGCGTCGGTGGGCATCAGCAGCCGCACGGCCTGCGGCAGCGGCGTGGCATCCGCCCCGAGCATGACGTCGGCGGTGCGGGCAAAGGTGTTCACGTCGCGGGCGAAAAAGCCGCAGGTGTCCAGGCTCGGAGCCAGGGGATGGGCATCGCTGAGGTCGATGCGCCCATGGCTGGGTCGGATGCCATACAGGCCGCAGTGGCTGGCAGGGCCTCTTACCGAGCCACCGGTGTCGCTGCCCAGCGCGATGTCGCACAGCCGGTTACTCACGGCTGCGGCCGAGCCGCTCGAAGAGCCGCCGGGGATCCGGTCGGGCGCACCGCCATTGCGGGGCGTGCCGAAGTGCGCATTGCGCCCATTGAGGCTGAAGGCCAGTTCGTCGGTGTGGGTCTTGCCGACGAACTGGGCGCCGGCATCGAGCAGCCGCTGAACCGCGGGCGCGGTGCGCGACTTGATGCCAGAGCGCGCCAGAACCAGCGGGTTACCGGCACCGGTCGGGTAGCCCGCCACATCGAAGAGGTCCTTGACGGCGAAGCTCAGGCCGGCAAGCGGCCCGGTGTGAGCGCCCGGCACCGGGACCGCCGGATAGGGCATGAACGCGTGTGCGGGATCCTGGAGCAGCAGCATCGAAACCTCGGTCTGGAAAGGAAGCGGCCTCAGGCCGGTGCGTCACTGGCAAAGCGGCCGCTATAGGGTTTTGCCAGCGGCGAGGCATAGCCGCCGACCTTGGAGGTCTGAAGCCCCAGCGCGGCCAGCGATTCCACCAGCTTGACCGCAGCCGCCACGCCATCGATCACTGGCACGCCGTACTGCCGGCTCATTGCATCGGCAAAGTGCGCCATGCCGGCGCAGCCGAGCACGATGGCCTCGGCGCGGTCTTCGCGCAGG
The DNA here is from genome assembly GCA_903923345.1 of uncultured Burkholderiales bacterium. Classification (GTDB taxonomy): domain Bacteria; phylum Pseudomonadota; class Gammaproteobacteria; order Burkholderiales; family Burkholderiaceae_E; genus UBA4615. Next base: position 15,752 of record CAIXXI010000123.1, read on the forward strand.
GCCGCCTCGATTTCGGCGCCGATCAGCGCCCGGGCCGGCGAGCCAGGCTCATCCAGTGCCAGCACCGCGATTTCTGATGCCCGCACCCGGGCGCAGCGCGCAGCCAGCCCGTACTTCATGAGGTTGTGTTCGATCGCCGGGATCGAGCGCGACAGGGTGGTGATGACGCTGAACCGACCCGCCACCAGGCTGGCCAGGTGAAAGGCCGCCTCGCCGATGCCGATCACCGGCGCGCGCGCCAGGCTGCGAGCAGCGTCCAGGCCAGTGTCGTCGAAACACGCGATCACATAGCCCGCGACCGGGGTCGTGCCCGCTGCCGCCTCGCATCGGGCAATTTCGCCCAGCAGGCCGGGCACGCTGAACGCCTCGTCGTAATAGCCTTCGATCGAGGCCGGACCGTCAGCCGGGTTGATCGCAACAATCTGGCTGCCCGGTGCGGCGACCGCGCGCGCGGCCTCGCCGATCCGAGTGGTCATCGACGCAGTGGTGTTGGGGTTGATGACGACGATGTTCATGGGTGATGCGGATCCGGTCAGTGTGCTGGAGGGGCCGCAGCCATCGATGCGACCGGGCCGGCTCCGGTGGCGTCGGTGCGCAGGCAGCGCACCCGGTGGCCGGTGGCCAGGACCACCGCCTGCGGCTCAAGGGTGCGGCAGCCGTCCTGCGCCAGATCGCAGCGATCGGCGAAGGCGCAGCCGGCGGGCAGATTCGACAGATCAGGCGGCGAGCCGGCGATGGTCTGCAAGCGCTCGCCGCGAGCCAGCGCATGGGCACCGGTGCCGCCGGCACGTCCACGCAGCAGGGCCATGGTGTAGGGATGGCGCGGCGCGTTCACGATCACCCGCGATTCGGCTTCTTCGACCACACGACCGGCATACATCACCGCGAATCGATCGGCGACCTCGATGGCCGCACCGATGTCGTGGGTGACGAAGACAATCGCCAGCCCGAGCTCGCGCTGCAGTTCGCGCAGCAGCAGCAGGATCTGGATCTGCACGGTGGCATCGAGCGCGGTGGTCGGCTCATCGGCCAGCAGCACCTGCGGCCGGCAGGCCAGCGCCAGCGCAATCATGGCGCGCTGACGCATGCCGCCTGAGAGTTCGTGCGGATAGGCATCCAGGCGGCGTTCCGGGCTGGGAATGCGCACGCGCTCGAACAGCTCTAGCGCGCGTTTTCGGGCATCGGCCTCGCTCACCGGCTCATGCCTTCGAATCGATTCGGTGATCTGCCGGCCCACGGTGTAGACCGGGTCCATGGCAAGCAAGGGCTCCTGGAAGATCATCGACGCGGTCTTGCCGCGGTAATCGGCCAGCGCACGGGCGTCCATCGCCAGCACGTCCTGGCCGGCCACCCGGATTTCTCCACTGACGCTCGATCGACGCGGCGCATGCAGGCGCAGCAGGGCGCGCAGGGTCACACTCTTGCCGGAGCCCGACTCGCCGATCAGCGCAAGTGTCTCGCCCCGAGACACCGAGAGGTCGACGCCATTGACCGCCTGCACGGCTCGCCCCGAGGCACCGCTGCCCTTGAAGACCACCTTCAGGTCCCGCACTGACACCAGCGGCTCGGCGTCAGAGCCGCTGCGAGCCGCCACCGGAAGGGCGGCGCTCATGCTGCCCTCGCCACGGTCATGCTTCGGGAATGACCCGAGCCGGCCTCGTGCATCAGGCAGGCCACTGCCCGACCGGTGTCATCACGGGCGAGCGTGGGCACGGTGCGCGAGCACAAGGCTTCAGCCTGCGCGCATCGGGTGTGGAATCGGCACCCGGGTGGCGGATTGACCGGGTTGGGCGGGTCACCCGCCAGTGGCGCCTCTTCGGTTCGGCGATCCGGATCCATGGTCGGCATCGAAGCCAGCAGCGCCTGTGTGTAGGGATGTCGGGGCGAGTCGAACAGTGCCTCACCCGGCGCGAGTTCGGCCACCTGGCCGAGGTACATCACCATCACGCGGTCCGACAGATAGCGCACGACATGCAGGTCATGGCTGATGAACAGATAGGTCAGCCCGAACTCCGCCTTCAGATCGACCAGCAGGTTCAGCACCTGAGCCTCCACCGACTTGTCCAGCGCAGAGGTCGATTCATCGAGGATCAGCAGCCGCGGCGACAGGGCCAGGGCCCTCGCGATGTTCACCCGCTGACGCTGCCCGCCGGACAGCTCATGCGGATAGCGATCGGCAAAGCGTTTCGGCTCCAGGCCAACGCGGGCGAGCAGGTCGCGCGCCCGGGTGATCGCGGTGTGCCGGTTCTCGCCATGGACCTGCGGGCCGAAGGCAATCGAATCGCCAATGGTCATGCGCGGATTGAGCGAGGAGTAGCTGTCCTGAAAGACCATCTGCACCTGGCGCCGAAAGGCCTTCAGGGGCAGCTCGCGCGAGCCGACGGTCATGCCGTCGAAGACGATCTCGCCTGCGCCCGGCTCGATCAGCTGCATCAGCAGGCGGGCGGTGGTGCTCTTGCCGCAGCCGGACTCGCCCACCACGCCGAGGGTCTCACCCTTGAAGACATCGAAGTCGATGCCGTCGACTGCGCGGACCACGGCCGCCTTGCCGTCGATGCGTCGGCCCTTGAGCGGAAAGTGCTTGATGAGCCCGCGCACGGTGAGCAGCGGCTGGGCCGCTCCACCGACATCGGCAGATGACCGATCCGGGTTCGCAGCGGTGTTCATTGCTTCACATCCATGGCGGTGCGCAGCCCGTCGGAGAGCATGTTGAAGGACATCGAGGTCAGAAAAATCATCAGGCCCGGCAAGGCTGCAACCCAGGGCTGGGTGTAGATCGCGGTGCGCAGGGTGTTGAGCATCAGGCCCCATTCAGGCTCGGGCGGCTTCACGCCCAGACCGAGGAAGGACAGGCCCGAGGCGAGGATCATCGACACCGCGATCAGGCTGGTGGCATAAACAAAAATCGGCCCAAGCACATTGCCCAGTACATGCACCCGCACGATGGTGAATGCGCCCGCACCCGAGGCGCGTGCTGCCTCGACATAGTCGCGCGAGCGCACCTGGGTGGTCACGCTCTCGGCCACCCGTGCGATCTGCGGCACGAACACGATGGTGAGCGACAGCAGCGCGTTGAAGATGCCTGCGCCCAGCGTGCCCGACAGGGCAATCGCCAGCAGCACCGAGGGAAAGGCATAGAAGACATCGATGGTCCGCATGATCACGGTGTTGATCGCACCGCCCGCATAGCCGGCCAGGATGCCGAGTGCCGAGCCGATCGCAAACGCGGCCAGCACCGGCACGATGCCCATGAACAGCGACAGACGCGAGCCCACGATCAGCCTGGACAGCATGTCGCGGCCGAGTTCGTCAGTGCCCAGCAGATGGCCTTGGGTGCCGATCGGCTTGAGGCGACTGAGCATCGATGACTGATAGGGATCGGCGGGTGCGATCCAGGGCCCGAGCAGCGCCATGAGGATCAGCAGCAGCACGACGCCTGCGGCGGTCACCGCCACCGAGTTCGTTCGAAAACGCCGCCAGACACTGCCCCAGTAGCCGGGGCCCTGCGCGTCGATCGGCGCCGGCACTTTCGAGGCGTCAACAGCGATGTCCATCGGTCAGGCCCGGGAGATGCGCGGATCGAGCGTGCTTTGCACGATATCGACCAGCAGGTTGAGCAGCACGAAGAACATCGCCAGCACCAGGATGGTTCCCTGCAGCAGCGGCAGGTCACGCTGGAAGATCGCGCTGTTGAGCAAAAAGCCGGTGCCCGGCCAGGAAAAAACGGTTTCGATCAGGATCGAACCACCGAGCAGATAGCCCAATTGCAGGCCCATCACCGCCAGCGCGGTCGGCGCGACGTTCTTGACCACATGCTTGAAGACGCCGAAATCGGTCAGACCCTTGGCGCGCAGACCGACTACGAATTCCTGCTCGAGGGTTTCGGCCACCAGTGCGCGCACCGTACGGCTGATGATGCCCATCGGAATCACGCTCATGGTCAGGGCGGGCAGGACCAGATGCTTGAGGTGCTCCCAGTCCCAGGCCCAGTCGCCCGAGCCGCTCGGGCCGGCGCCGGTGGCGGGAAGCCAGTTGAGCTGGGCGGCGAAGATGATCACCAGGACCATGCCCAGCCAGTAGTGCGGCACGCTCACGCCGATCACCGAGATGAAGGAGGCAAGGCGATCTGCCCAGGAATTGCGGAAATAACCCGCCACGAAGCCGAACAGGCTGCCGAACAGAAAGCCGATGAAGGTGGCCACACAGGCCAGCCGCAGGGTATTGCCCACGGCGGTCAGGACTTCGCCCGCGACGGCTCGTCCGCTGGCGATCGAGGTGCCGAGGTCGCCCTGAAGCGCGCGCCAGATCCAGCTGGCGAATTGCTCCGGGTAGGAGCGATCAAAACCATAGAGCGTGCGCAACTGCTGCTGCAGCTCGGCCGAGGCATCGGGCGGCAGGATCGAGACCAGGGGGTCTCCCGGGGCCAGATGAACCAGCGCAAAGCAGACCAGCGCCACGCCGAACATGATCGGCAGGGTGTAGAGGAATCGACGAACGATGTACGCGAGCACGGGAAGCCAGGGTCAGTCTGAAACTCAGGGGGGTGAAAAAAAGGAAGGCCCGCGAAGGCGGGCCGCCCGCCTGTGCCCGGGCTTGCGCCCGAGCACAGGGTCTTTTCATCAGTCCATCGACATGGTGGCGATGTCGATGAACCAGCTCTTGGGCTGCACCACGTTCTTGACCTTGGTGCTCATCGAACGCGGGCCGACGTCATGGGCGATCCAGACGAAGGGCGCTTCCTCGACGATGCGGGCATGCAGCTTGGCCAGCGCCGCGTCACGCTGCTTGTCGTCGAAGCTGGTGCGGGCATCCGCGATCAGCTTGTCGAACTCGGCATTGCCGAAGTAACCCCAGTTGTTGGAGGTCGGCGGGAAGGCCTTGGTGCTGGTGAAGCGAACCATCGCAAAGAAGGGATCCATCGCTGCGAAGCTCACGTTGGTCGCGTTGGCACCGTTGGCTGACGGGTCCTTTGCGCCCTTGCGCCAGTTGGTGAACAGGGTGTTCCACTCGATCACGTCGAACTGCACATCGAAGTGGCAGGCCTTGAGCGACTGCTGAACGAATTCGTTCATCGGCAGCGGCTGCATCTGGCCGGATCCCGAAGCCGAGATCTGCACCTTGACCTTGACCGGCTTGGCGGCGCTGAAGCCAGCCTCGCTCATCAGCTTGCGTGCTTCCTCCGGGTCATAGCGGATGTCGAACTTGGGGTTGCCCCACCAGGGGTGGCCCGGGCCGACGGTGCCCTTGGGCACACCCATCATGCCGCCGAGCAGCTTGAGCAGGCCGGCGCGATCGACGCACAGGTTGGCGGCATGGCGCACGCGCTTGTCGAGCCAGGGCGAGCCCTCGGCAAACGACAGTTGCCACGGCCAGACATGCGGCTGCGGATTGAAGTAGGTCTTGAAGCCGCGCTGACTGATCGTCGGCAGTGCATCAGGCGCCGGTGCCTCGATCCAGTCGACCTGACCCGAGAGCAGCGCTGCGGTGCGGGCATTGGCCTCGGGCATCGGGACCATCACGACCTTGTCGATCTTCGGCACGCGCTTCGGATCCCAGTAGCCTTTATTCGCAGCCAGCTCGAGGCGCTCGCGCGCAACGAAGCGGGTCATCCGGAAGGGGCCGCTGCCTGAGGCGTCGGCGGCAAAGGCGGTCCAGGCAGCCTTGGCCTTGTCGGCCGGCGTGGCACCTGCGGCGGCCTCGAATTTCTTCTGCCAGTGGGCCGGCGAGGCGATGAACAGGTTGGTCAGGTTCAGCGGCAGGAAGGCGTCCGGCTCGCTGGTAGTGAGTTCGACAGTGAGGTCGTCGATCTTGCGGGCGGTGCGCAGGGTCGGCATGCGCGAGGCGGTGACGCCGACCTGGCTGGCGTCGAAGTGAACCGCGTCCTTGTCCAGAACCTTCTGCACGTTCCAGACGATGGCGTCGGCGTTCAGGGCCGAGCCGTCATGGAATTTCACGCCGGGGCGCAGTTTGAAGACCCACTTGGTCTTGTCCTTGGCATCGACCGCCCATGAGGTGGCCAGGCCGGGAATCAGGACGCTGGCTGCATCCGATTTCGACAGGTCCCAATGGGTCAGGGCGTCGTACATCGGGATGCCGGTGAATCGGTTGCCTTCGAAGCCCTGGTCGGGTTGACCGAGCGTGCGCGGGATGTCGGCCGCGGTCATGGCGATGCGCAGGGTCTTTTCCTGCGCGGCGACGGGCGAGGCCCAGAGCGCGGCGCCCAGCACAGCGGCAGACATCAGCGATGCCGCGACGGTTGAACGACGGATCGAGTCAATCAAGGGGTACTCCTTCTCGTGTTTGCTTGGGTAACGCCGTCCCGGGTCAGTCCCGGAGTGGGGCCCGCTCACCTCTGCAAGGCTCGTGCCAGCGGCAGCGACCCTGCTTTGCATCGTTGTGGTGCGAAACAAGCTTAGATCGCACCGGGACGATGCGTGACAGTACAAGACTGCGCCCAAGGGTTTTGGGGCTGCGCCTCGAATCAGTCGGTCAGGGCCAGGGTTTCAAGCAGACACAGCAGCGCTGCGGTGGCCTGATCTGCGTCCTCGACCGACAGGATCTCGTCGGGGTGGTGGCTGATGCCGCCGTTGCCGCAGCGCACGAACAGCATCGCCATCGGGCAGACCGCCGGGAAGGCCATGGCATCGTGTCCTGCACCCGAGGGCAGGTGCATGACGGGCAGTCCCTGCGCCGAGATTGCATCGGCCAGCTGGCGCTGCAGGCGCTCATCGCAGGGCGCAGCGGTCAATTCAAAGTAGGGCTCGAAGCCCAGCTGAACCGAGCGCTTCGCAGCAATCGCCTCGCACTGCACGCGCAGGGCTTCCACGCCCGCAAGGCGGGTGGCATCGACGCCCGAGCGGATGTCGATGCTGAATGCCGCGTGCTGGGGAATCACGTTGACTGCACCCGGCAACACATTCAATTGCCCGACCGTGCCGACCAGCCCTGGGTGGTTCTGGCAGTGCTGCTCGATGGCCAGGACCATCTCTGCAGCGGCAGCCAGCGCATCGCGGCGCTGGTTCATCGGCACGGTGCCGGCATGGCCGGCCAGCCCGGTGACCGTGCAGCGGATGCGGCTGGCTCCGGCGATCGAGGTGACCACACCCAGTGCCAGACCGGCCTGCAGCAGCACCGGCCCCTGCTCGATATGCGATTCGATGAATGCGGCGATCCCACGGCCGCGGCGATCGACGCCGGCCAGGCCGTTCGGGTCGGCTCCGAAGTCGAGCAGCGCCTGGCGCAGGCTGATGCCCTGGCTGTCGGTGCGATCGAGCCAGGCCGGATCAAACACGCCCGCCATGGCCTTGCTGCCGATCAGGGTGACGCCGAAACGCACTCCCTCCTCATCGCCAAAGGCCACCACCTCGATGGCATGAGGCAATCGGATGCCGCGCCGATGCAGGTCGGCCACGCAGGCGATCGGCGACAGGATGCCGAACAGGCCGTCGTAGCGCCCGGCATCGCGCACGGTGTCCAGGTGCGAGCCGGTCATGACCACCGGCGCATCGGGCCGCGCGCCGTCATAGCGTCCGACGACGTTGCCCAGCGCGTCCCAGTGCACCGACATGCCGGCCTCGCGCATCCAGGCCGCGATTCGCTCGCCCGCCTGCCGATGCTGGGCGGTGAGGTAGGTGCGGGTCAGGCGTGGGGCCTCTTCGGTGATTGCGGCCAGCTCATCGGCGCGCGCCATGATCTGCGGCCCGAATCGCAGGGCCTGTGCTGCGCTGGCGCTCATCGTGCCGGCGCCGGATGCCGGGCGATCCAGTGGCGGGCGATGTCGATGCGCCGGCACACCCAGACCCGGTCGTGGCGTTCGATGTGATCGAGAAACTGCTGCAGCGCGCGGAATCGGCCGGGGCGCCCGAGAAGCCGGCAGTGCATGCCGATCGACATCATCCTGGGCGAGTCTTCGCCTTCTGCATACAGCACGTCGAAGCTGTCCTTGAGGTATTGCAGGAAGTGCTCGCCGGTGTTGAAGCCCTGCGGGCTGGCAAAGCGCATGTCATTGGCATCAAGTGTGTAAGGCACGATCAGGTGATCGACTTCGCGGCCATCGCTGCGCGCCACGCGTGTCCAGAAGGGCAGCTCATCGCCGTAGTAATCGGAGTCGTAGAGCAGCCCGCCGTCGTCAACGACCAGCCGGCGCGTGTTGGGGCTGTCACGCCCGGTGTACCAGCCCAGCGGACGCTGGCCGGTCAATTGCTCGACGATCTGCATGCCGATGCGCAGGTGCTCGCGTTCGGTGGCTTCGTCCATGGATTGATAGTGGATCCAGCGCCAGCCATGGCAGGCAATCTCATGGCCGAGTTCGACGAAGGCCTGGGTGACGTCCGGATGCCGCTGCAGGGCCATCGAGACGCCAAAGACCGTCAGCGGCAGGCCGCGTCGCTCGAACTCGCGCAGGATGCGCCAGACACCGACCCTCGAGCCGTATTCGTAGATCGACTCCATCGACAGATGCCGGTCGGGATAGGCCGCTGCGCCGACGATTTCGGACAGGAACTGCTCCGAGCCGGGGTCACCATGCAGCACGCTGTTTTCAGCGCCCTCCTCATAGTTCAGGACGAACTGGACGGCGACGCGGGCGCGTTGGGGCCAATCGGCATGGGGCGGGTTGCGGCCGTAGCCGATGAGGTCGCGGGGATAGGCATTCATGGCGGCAGATCCGGCTCAGAGGGTGCCAATCCAGTGTAGCGCAGCCGGTTTGCAGGCCGTGCGAGTGCCGGAAATCGGGGTCTGCCGACCATCCTGATCGGGTGCTCACGTACCATCGGCCCATGAATACACAGACCCTTTCCACGCGTTTCTCCCCGGATGCCGAGGCCCTGATCGAGCGCGCCTCGCGCTTTGCCCGCGACACGGTGGTGCCCCATGCACCGCTCTGGGAGCGCGAGCGTCGCATCGGCCACGAAGCCATCATCGCTGCCGCACCGCTGGGCTTGTGCGCCATCGAAGTGCCACCCGAGCATGGCGGGCTGGGTCAGCCGTTTTCGGTCAAGGCACGAATCACCGAGGTCATGGCTTCTGCCGACTTCGGCTTTGCATTTTCGCTGGTCAACACGCAAAACGTCGCAACCAAGCTGGCAAAGGAAGCCCGCCCCGAGGTGGCCGCCCGTTATGTGCCCGATCTGATCGCCGGCAAGATCATCGGCTGCACCGCCCTGAGTGAACCGCAGGCCGGCTCCGATTTCAGCGCGATCACCACCACCGCGACACGCGTGCCCGGTGGCTGGCGCATCGATGGCCGCAAGGCCTGGATCACTAACGCCGCGCTGGCCGATGTGGCGGTGCTGTATGCGCAGACCGAACCTGGATCAGCCGGCAAGGGCATCGCCGGATTCGTGATCGATCTGCGTCGTGCTGGCGTACAGCGCGAACCGGCGTTTGCACTGGCCGGTCAGCATGCCATCGGCACCGGCGGCTTTACGCTCGACGGCTATGTCGCCACCGACGACGAAGTCCTGCAGCCGCCCGGTCGCGCCTTCAAGGCCGCGCTGGGTTCGATCAACGGCGCTCGAACCTATGTGGCCGCGATGTGCTGCGGCATGGTCGGCGAAGCCCTGCGCATTGCGGCGGCTTATGGCGAGCAGCGTCAGGCCTTTGGCGTGCCGCTGGCCGCCCACGAGGGATGGCGCTGGCGGCTCGCCGAGGCATCCAGTGAATTGGCCGCCTGCCGATTGATGGTGGCGCAGAGCGCAGCCTGCATCGATGCCGGCGAGGACGCGCAGACTGTCGCGGCCCAGGCCAAGCTGCTGGCCACCCGGATGGCCGAGCGCCAGCTGGTCCAGCTGGCCCAGGCCATGGGCGCGGCCGGACTGCGCGAGGACTATCCGTTTGGCCGGCATCTGGTCGGTGCACGCATCGCCAACTTTGTTGATGGTTCGACCGAAATGCTGCTCGAGCGCATCGCTGCCGGCCTGCGTCGTTCGGGCGCAGCCGCCTGAGGTCGATTGGCATCAGCCGACCCACACCACACTGCGCCGAGTGCGCTTCGAGGGGACTGAGACACCATGGAAAAACCGATCCCGCCCGCCATACCGGCTGCGACCATCATGCTGCTTCGCGATGGCGAGCAGGGCCTGGAAGTCTTCATGGTGGTGCGCCACCACCAGATCGATTTCGCTTCGGGCGCGCTGGTGTTTCCCGGCGGCAAAGTGGATGCACAGGACACCGAGCCGAGCGTGCTCGCCCGCCTGGCCGCTTATGAGGGCGCCACGCCGGGGCAATCCGAACTGCGGGCTGCAGCGGTCCGCGAGGCCTTCGAGGAGTCGGGCATCCTACTGGCCCGAGGCCGCGCTCAGGGTGAGCTGCCGAAGGATGATCAGCTGGCGCGCTGGCGCGACGGCCTGAACGACAAATCGCTGCGGCTGGGAGAGCTGCTCGAAGCAGGCGACCTGATGGTGTCCTGCGACAACCTGATCCATTTCGCCCACTGGATCACGCCGACCTTCATGCCCAAGCGCTTCGACACCCACTTCTATCTGGCCCGTGTGCCCGAGGCACAGATCGCCGGCCACGATGGCTACGAGAATGTCGATTCGGTCTGGATCACGCCGCGTCAGGTGATGGCGGATGCGCACGCCGGCACGCGCACGGTGATCTTCCCGACCCTGAGCAATGTGGTGAAGCTGGCCCAGTACGACAGTGTCGCGGCGGCCTTCGAAGGCACGCGCCGCTCACCGGTGGTGCCCATCCTGCCCTGGACCGAACAGCGCGAGGATGGCCGTTATGTGTGTATCCCGACTGACGCCGGCTACACGCTCACCGAGCACAAGGCCGCAGGCCCGGCCTGAAGGCCCGCACTGACGCTTGCCACGAGGAGCATCTGCATGAGTTCAATGCCCAGCCAGGATGAACCGGTCGAGTCCGACGAGGTGCTCTATTCGGTCCAGGATCATGTCGCCACCCTTCAGCTCAACCGGCCTCACCGCCAGAACACGATCACGCGTCCGATGCTCGCCGCCATCAGCCAGCGTCTGGTGCAGGCCGATCAGGATCCGGATGTCCGGGTCATCCTGATCACCGGTTCGGGCCGGTTTTTCTGTGCAGGGCTCGATCTGCGCGGTGGCAGCGGCATTGGTGAGGGCCACTTCAATGCCACCCTGAATCTGCGGGATGCGCCGCCCACGGTGCTGCATCAGGTGGACAAGCCGACCCTCTGCGCCCACAACGGTTCGAGCGCCGGTTACGGCATGGACCTCGCGCTCGGCTGCGATATCCGGATCATGGCCGATGACTCGAAAATGGCCGCTGCATTCACCGCGCGCGGCGTGGTCCCGGAGTCGGGTGGTACCTGGATTCTGCCGCGCCTGATCGGCTGGTCGAAGGCCTGCGAGCTGATCTTTACCGGCCGCACCCTGACTGCTGCGCAGTGTGTCGAGATGGGGCTCGCCTCGCAGGCCGTGCCCTCAGACCAGTGCCTGCCGGTGGCCCGCGCGCTGGCAGCCGAGATCGCTGCGAATGCGCCGCTCGCGGTCCAGGCCGCCAAGCGGATGATGCGCATGTCGGCCGATGAGCCCTTCGATGAACATGTCCACCATGTCTACCTGCAACTGCTGCCGCTGTTTCAGTCGCAGGACTTCAAGGAAGGCATGAAGGCCTTCATGGAAAAGCGTGCGGCGACCTTCCAGGGACGCTAATCTTCCGGGTTTGGCTGCCTCCGATTCCGGCGCAGCGCATTGACCCAGGGAGACGTCACATGGCCATCAGCCACCCCATCAAACCGAGCCGCCGCCGTCTGTTGTCTCTGCCGCTGGCTCTGCCCCTGTTGGCGCATGGCCCGGCCCGGGCGCAGGAGTCCTGGCCCAGCAAGCCGGTGACCCTCATCGTGCCGCAGGCCGCAGGCGGCGCGAATGACACCATTGCGCGGGCTTTCGGTCAGCGCCTGTCGGTGGCGATCGGTCAGCCGGTGGTGATTGAAAACCGCGTCGGGGCGGGTGGCAATGTGGGCACCACGCTGGTGGCGCGGGCACCGAAAGACGGTTACACCCTGCTGATCACCGCGCAGAGTGCCCAGACCATCAATCCCGCTTTGTTTCGCAACCCGGGCTTTGACCCGGTCAAGGATTTCGAGCCGGTGATGACCGTCGCCACGGC
>CAIXXI010000124.1 GCA_903923345.1 uncultured Burkholderiales bacterium
CCACATTCCGCTGACGGTCCGCAGGCCGTAAGGCAGGCGCTCTGCGCCCACCAGGGAGAGCAGATCCTGGCCCGCTGTGTGAGCGTCAGCGATGCGGATTTGCTCGAGGATGAATTCAAGGTCGTGGCGAACGAGTTGCATGGTGCGCTCTTTCGAAAGGGTTGCGTTGTTAGTAATCAGCAGACAGGGGTTGAAATCTGGTCGCTTCTCAAAACAAGACAGGCCTGTATTTGTCTGTCTTGCCAGCTGAAGTTTGTAAGTAGAAGCGCTGATTAAAATTGGAATCAGCCTTCTAACCTAGGGCGAACACTAACTGACCGTTAATCGGTTCAGTGCATCCGTTCATCAGCAGTGAGAACAAATTCACAAAGCCTTGCGAATTCCTTTCAAGCCTGTCACTTTGCTTGCAAATCCCTGACGATTTTCACGAGTCAGCCACAATCTTTGACGCCATTGCGTTGATTTCGCTGCCTTTCACCAGTCGGAAGCTGAAAGGTTTGAGTGTGCGATTCGTCACGTCGAGTTAACTGACACTTTATTTCAATGGGCTAATTCGAAAGAATGGTGATGATTGAAATACTGCAGATTTTTTGTTCTGGCATGAACAATGCTTTTCCATTGCCGATACTGTCAAATCGAAATTGATTTAAAACCTTTTCATAAAACAGGCGGGAATGTGTCGTGAAACAATTTAAATTGCTCTGCGGGCTGGCGCTGGTGGCCGTGATGGGTTCAACCCACGCAGCGGTCATCACCTTTGACGATGACAATATTCCACTCTCAAGCCCTTCGGACAGGCAGATCAAAGAACAGGTCGTTTATGGCGGCTTTGAATGGTCCAACTTTGTGTACTACGACACCCGAGGCGGCAACGGCTTCGCAAAAGGACTCAAATCAGGCAATAACGTTGGATACAACATGTATGGAGCTCCAGCGTCCTTCACCTCGCCGACCGCTTTTACCGTCAATAGCCTGTGGGCGACTGCCGGTTGGCGCAGCGACATGACGGTCGCGTTCCTCGGATACAGCAGTACCGGCGCAGTCGTGTACTCAAGGACGATCACGCCTTCGGTGGTCGAGCCCACGCTGTATACCTTCGACTGGACGGGGATCTATAAATTTGGCTATTCGGCGAGCGGCGGATCTGCAGTGGGCAGCTCGGACGGGACACAGCTCATCCTGGACAACATCACGGTCAATCAAGCCGCAAGCGGCGATCCAGTGACCGGCACCAGCCCCGGCCCGGTCACCGACCCTGCTCCAGTCACTGGTCCCGGCCCCGTCACCGACCCCAGCCCCGTCACCGACCCCACTACCACCGACCCCGTGACCGGTGGCGGCGACACACCCGGCAACGAACCCGGCAACGGCCCAGGCACTATCCCCGTCGACGAAACACCGCCGACCGACCCCTTCGTGACGGATCCTGTTAACGTCCCGGGCGCAGGCACTGATCCTTCAGTCGACCCGACCGCGCCAGGAATTGCGTCTGAAAGTGCAGTCCCCTCCCCTGCAACCGCCATCCTGCTGGCCTTGGGACTCCTGGGATGGGGTGTGTCGCGGCGCAAGCGCTGAACGCCGCAGGCTGGCTTTCGAGGTCGCGCCTCAAGCAATCAGGCTTGAGCGCGACCTGCCTGGCCGTGTTTATCAGAAGGCTGCGACGCGCTGGATGACCCAGAAGCTGGCCACACCATCACCAGCCATCGGTGAGGCTGCGTCAGACCAAACCGACCCTGCCTCCCGTGCACGAGCTCGGCAGGGAAGACCGGACGCAGCTTCAGTGTGGTCGACTCATCCAGGCCCGACAGCTTCCAGAGCACGTCGAAGGTGGCAGAGTCGATCTGTCGCAGCTGCGGATACACCAGGCGAATTGCGTCTGCTGGCGCTGACAGCATCACGAACAGCGTATACGGAACGTCCGACAGTCAGGCTCTCGCAAGACGCTTGAATCAGCCAAGCATCGCCCGGCGATCGGGGCGAAGTCTTTCGCCTCGATCAAGAGCGCGTACTGGCCGCGCAGCGTCGCTTGCAGGATCAACAGGCTTGATATCCTCGCAGGCCGATGGTGTTGCCGCCGGCATCACAACAGGAAAGAACCATGAAAGATGACGAACGCTGCTGCGGCAGTGGAACCTGCATCATCGATGCCAGCGGCAGCTGCTGGTGCGGCCAGCAGTGGGACGGTGAGAAGATGGTTCAAAAGCCGCTGGCGAAACTGCCTGAGCCTGACGCCGAACCCACCCACATCGAGCCTGCTCTCCCGGGGGATGACTGCGACGAGCAGACTCAGGCCTGACCGGTACACGCTTGCCATGTTCCGTCGGGCCATCTGCCTTGCCTTGCTGCTGATTGCCAGCCTTGCGCAGGCGCAGTCCGCTGCTTGAGCCAGATGGATACAGCGCTGCAAGCCCTCGCCAGTGTCTGGACGATAAGCCTGCTGCTGGCTGCATGTCTTGCATTGCCAAGCGGCATTCTTCAGGGCTATGCCGGATTTGGCGGCGCCTTGTTTGCAGCCCCGTTCTTCGCGCTGTTGTTTGGTCCGGCAACCGGGTTCAGCATGCTCGTGATTCTCATGCTGTTCAGTCAGGCGCCGCTGTTTCCTGAGGCCTTGCGCAACGCAGACTGGAAAGAGTTCGCTCCTCCTTCCATCGCTGCCGCCATCACCATGCCACTCGGGGTCTCATTTCTCGTGGCTGCAGATCCGACCTTCATTCGACGTGGGATGGGCGTGTTCATCTTGCTCATCACGGTCGTCATGATGCTCGGCTACCGCTATAGGGGTCAGCGACGGATCTGGGTCGGTTTCGGCACGGGAGGCGTTGCCGGCGCAATCAGCGGATTTTTTGGCGTTCCGGCCTTCCCTCTTGCCGCGATTTACCTGCATCACTCCGATCGATCACCTCGCGAGGTCCGGGCGAACGTCCTTGCAGCCATCTGCTGCACCCTGACGGTCTATCTGATCGTGTTGAGCCTGAACGGCGCCTACGACCGTTCCGTCCTGATTCGCGCGGCCATCCTGACGCCCATCTTCATGGCCGGTGTTTTTCTGGGGCAGTTTCTGTTTCGAATTGCACCGACGGACTGGTTCAAGAAGGTCACCTACGCGATCCTGATTGGCACCGCCCTCATCATGATCGTGACCTGATCAGCACGATCAGCGCGCATGGCTTCAGATGCCCAGGCTGCATCGCGGCCAACCGTCGGTCCTGGACCTGGGCGTGCGGTCGTGTATCACCGACGCGATAATGCGGCATGTCTTTGCCCTCGCCGCGCGTCCTTCTTGTCCTGGTCTCGGTCCTGACCTCGATTTTCATGGCCACAGTCGGCACGGCCGTGCAGGCCGCAGATCCGATCAAAGTCGGCTCAAAGCGCTTCACCGAAAGCTATGTGCTGGGTGAGATCGCCCGTCAGGCGCTGGAGCGCAGCGGCGTACCGGCCGAGCACCTGCAGGGACTGGGCAACACCGCCATCCTCGAGCAGGCCCTGAGCAGCGGTCAGATCGATGTCTACCCGGAGTACACCGGCACCATCGAGCGCGAGCTGCTCAAGCGCAATCCACCCGCCGGCGCGCCGCCGCCCACGCTCGATGAGCTGAACGCCTGGCTGGCCCCGCGCGGGCTGAAGGCGGCCGTGCCGCTGGGCTTCAACAACACCTACGCGCTGGCCATGCGCGAGGCTGACGCGCAGCGGCTGGGCATCGATTCGCTGTCGGCGCTGGCCCGGTTGCCGGCGGAGGTGGCGGCCAGTCTGCGGCTTGGCCTGTCACATGAATTTCTGGTGCGCGCCGACGGCTGGCCCGCGCTCAAGCGCAGCTATGGCCTGCCTCTGGCTGACCCGCAAGCACTCGACCATGGGCTGGCCTACCAGGCGCTGGCCAAGGGCCAAGTGGACGTGATCGACGTCTACAGCACCGACGCACAGATCGGTCGCCTCGGCCTGCGCGTGCTGAAGGACGACCGTGGTTTTTTCCCGCGCTACGAAGCGGTGCTGCTGATGCGTACGGCCCTGCCCGCGCCGGCCCAGGCGGCGCTGGCTTCGCTGCAAGGCGGTATCGACACTGCCGGCATGATCGCGCTCAACGCCGCGGTTGAACTCGACGGCCGCGCCTTCGCTGAGGTCGCGCGCGGCTTTCTCGACACGTCACCTAGCGCAGCACCTATCGGGCGGCCCGGGTTGCTGGATCGCATCCTGGCGCCCGACCTGGGCCGCCTGCTGCTGCAGCACTTGGGCCTGGTGTTCGGTTCGGTTTTGCTGGCGGTCGCACTGGGTGTGCCACTGGGCATCATTGCGCATCGGCACGAGGGCCTGGGCAGTTGGGTGCTGGGTGGCGTCGGCCTGCTGCAAACGGTGCCGTCACTCGCGCTGCTGGCCTTTCTCATTGCGCTGCTCGGCCGCATCGGCCTCGTGCCAGCATTGGTCGCATTGTTTCTCTATGCCCTGCTGCCCATCGTGCGCAACACGGTCGCCGGGCTGGCCGGCGTTGCCGAAGGTCAGCGTGATGCCGCCCTCGCACTGGGCCTGCGTGATGCCGGCGTGCTGTGGCGGGTGGAACTGCCTCAGGCCCTGCCCACGCTGCTGGCCGGCGTAACGACCGCGGCGGTCATCAACGTGGGCACGGCCACCGTGGCCGCCTTCGTCGGCGCGGGCGGTCTGGGCGA
>CAIXXI010000125.1 GCA_903923345.1 uncultured Burkholderiales bacterium
AAGCTCGGCAGGCTGCGCCGGCTGAGGCGCCCGGGGCGGAATCGCAGCAGCGGCACCAGCGGCGGTCGATGATTCAGCGTTGCGCAGGTCCGTCAGAGCCGTGTCGGAATACGGCACTTTGCTGCCGCGCGGCTCGGTTCGAACCGCAGACGCCGGGGACGACGGCTGGGCAGGCACTGTGACGGTCGAGGGCACTTGGGTCGAGCGCGAATCGGGCAGCGGCCTGACCTCGATCGGGCGGGCTTCAAGGCTGGCATCGCGAATCGGCGCTGCCTGGGCGGCAGGCGCCTGAGGAGCGACCGTCACCGCCTCTGATGGAGTTGCAGGCCGAGGCTGCGCCTGAACGATCGGTGCGGGCGCCGCGCGGGGCGCCGATGGCGGCGGCACGGTGCGGCTCACGATCGGCGCAGGCGGCGGGCTCGAGCAGCCTGCGATCGCCAGGGCGACGATCAGGACAGCACCGGGTACGCGAAACGGGAAAGGCATGGGATTGAATGACATGCGGGTCTGGTCAATCGAATGAATGGGAGGATACGCGCGTTCGGACAGCCGGAAGTCGGGGGCATCCCGTTCGACTGGTTGCGCTATCGGGTGCCTCGTCGAAGCGGGACGAATCGTACCGCGTCCAGCACGGTGAGTGCCCAGTGGTCGGACCCTTGCCGGTCGACCTGATGCAAGGCCTGCCCCATTCCTGCCACCGCTTCAACCGGAGCAACCAGTCGGGCACCGATCCGCATCTGCAGCAGCAGTGGGTCTGGAATCTCGTTGCCGGCAGCCGCAACGACGATCGAATCAAAGGGTGCCTCTGCCTCGACCCCCTGGAAACCGTCTCCAAATGCCAGGCGCAGGTTCGGCAGGCGCAGGGGGCGAAGATGGGTCCGTGCAGCCTCATGCAGCCACCGAACCCGTTCAACCGAAATCACCTCCCCGAAGACCTTGGCCAGCACCGCCGCCTGATAACCGCAGCCGGTGCCCACCTCCAGCACTTTGGCTGATCGCAATTCGGACAGGCTTCGCCCTCTGGCGAGCAGCTCGATCATCCGCGCCACCGTGCTGGGCTTGGAAATGGTCTGCCCCTGACCGATCGGGAGTGCGACATCCTCGTAGGCCCGACTGGCCAATGCCGAGTCCAGGAAGGCATGACGCGGCACGGCATTCATGGCCGCCAGGACCGTCTGATCCCGAATCCCCTGGGCACGAAGCGCCTCAACCATCCGGGCCCTTGCCCGCTCGGAGGTCAGGCCCGAGCCAGCAGGCCCTATCCGATCAACCATTTCCGGGTAGCGTCAGCCAGTCCATGAGCGGTGAGATCGACATCCAGAGGCGTTACCGAGACCATGCCGTTTTCAACCGCATGAAAGTCCGTTCCCGGACCTGCGTCTTTCGCGCTGCCGGCGGGTCCGATCCAGTAGACGGTATCGCCTCGTGGATTCAATGCCCGAACGATGTCTTCGGCCTGATGACGCTTGCCGAGTCGGGTCTGTACCGGGGAACCGATCTGATCGTAAGGACGGTTCGGTATGTTCACATTCAACAAGACGGGGCCGTCTGCCGGAAACGCGTGCTTCTGGAAACGCAAGACGATGTCCGCGGCGATGCGCGCCGCATCGTCCAGATGGGCATAACCCTTGTTCGCCAGGGAGAACGCAATCGCTGGCACCCCGAGCAGATAGCCTTCAGTCGCCGCCGCAACCGTCCCGGAGTAGACCGTGTCGTCACCCATGTTGGCACCGTCGTTGATGCCAGAGACCACCAGGTCAGGGCGATAACCGAGCAGACCGGTGATGGCAACGTGGACGCAATCGGTGGGCGTGCCGTTGATATAGCGAAACCCGCTTGCCGCGGTGCGCACGGACAGAGGCCGATCCAGCGTGAGCGAGTTGGAAGCGCCCGAGCGATCCTGCTCGGGTGCGACCACGGTGATCTCGGCGAATTCGCTCAGGACACGGGCCAGTGCCGTAATTCCAGGCGAAAAATAGCCATCGTCGTTACTGATCAGGATGCGCATGGAATCAGGCCCTCAAGCGGCAGTGACGATGGTCTGGCCATGCTTCGCAGCCAGGGCAATCAGGTGGGATCGGTCCGGATTGGCCCAATTCACGCCCTTGGCGAAGTCGGTAAACATCGCGGAGGCATTGCCGCGCGAGGTAATCGCCAGAATTTCGTCACCGCCCTCACCGAAGTGAAACCAGTGCGTTGACCCGCCGGGCACGTGGATCATCGTGCCGGGCTGCGCAATCGTCTCGATGCCATCGACACCACAGTGCAGGCAGCCCTTGAGAACGAAAAAGGTCTCGTCCCAGGGGTGGAAATGAGGGCCAGGCCCTTTGCCCTGCGGGCCTGACTGATGGAAAAACTCGTTGCTGCCAGTCTGTGCGCCAGACGCAAGCACACTGATCAGGAAACCGCCGACATCGAGTGGCGCGGGCCGGTCTTGCTGCGCAACGATCGCGGGTGTGTGCATGTCAATTCCTCGATTGGCCGGCAACGTCCGGTCGCCCATCAACCGTCCGACGGCCAATCCCGAATATAAGCCTTGAGCAGACGATTCTCGAAACCCTGCTCTTCAAGCACCGCCCGAGCGACATCGTGAAACGAGATCACACCCAGCAGCATGTCGCCGTCCATCACCGGAAGATAGCGCTGATGATGCTCGAGCATCAGGCGGCGCAATTCATTGACGTCCATCGACGGTGCGGCCACGGTCGGCGAAGTATTCATCACCTCATTGACGACGATTTCGGCCACCGGCGGCGTGGGGCCCGATCGGTGCTCCTGTTGGCGCTTCGCCAGGACCCGAAGGACCTCCCTGAAGGTGAGCATGCCGGTGAGTCGGCCGCGATCCATGACCACGAGCGACCCGATGTCGTGCTCGGCCATCACGATGACCGCATCGGACAGCATGGTCTGTGGCGTGACGGTGAACAGCGTGCCACCTTTTGCCTTGAGTATTTCAGAGACCTGCATGATGGGTTCGTCCTGAATCGAATCGGTCGATGCTAACGACTGCGTCTGTGGCTGACAAGGCGGAAAACACCCCGTGCTAGCATCAATCGGGTCGAAAACCGAGTCAGACGCGCATGCCCAATAAAGACCCACACGGACTGTCGACCCTGGCCTTGCATGCGGGCTCAGCACCCGACCCCGCAACAGGCGCCCGGGCCACACCCATCTACCTCACCGCAGCCTTTTCATTCCCAGGCTCGGATGAAGCCGCTTCGCTCTTCAATATGGAGAGCTCGGGCCATGTCTACTCGCGGATCAGCAACCCGACAGTCGCTGTCCTGGAGGAGCGCATTGCCGCGCTCGAACAAGGCGTGGGCGCGATTGCGACCGCCAGTGGTCAGGCCGCATTACATCTGGCGATTGCCACGCTGGCCGGCGCCGGTTCGCACATCGTTGCGTCGCGAGCGCTCTACGGCGGCTCGCACAATCTGTTGCACTACACGCTCGCCCGGTTCGGGATCAGCACGACCTTCGTCGAGCCTGGAAACCCGGATGCCTGGCGCGCAGCCCTGCGCCCGCACACCCGGCTGCTGTTTGGTGAAACGCTGGGTAACCCCGGGCTCGATGTGCTGGATATTCCGGTCATCGCCGACATTGCCCATTCACATGGCGTGCCGCTGCTGGTCGACTCCACATTCACCACGCCCTACCTGATCAGGCCTTTTGATCATGGCGCGGATCTGGTCTTTCACTCGGCGACGAAGTTTCTGTGTGGGCACGGCACCGTCATTGGCGGTCTGCTGGTTGATTCGGGACAATTCGATTGGACCGCCTCAGGCAAGTTTCCTGAACTGACCGAACCCTATGCCGGTTTTCACGGCATGACCTTCGCCGAAGAATCGACGGTTGCGCCCTTCCTGCTCAGAGCCCGCCGCGAGGGCCTGCGTGACTTCGGTGCCTGCCTGTCGCCGATGAACGCGTTTCAGATTCTGCAGGGTACCGAAACCCTGCCGCTGCGCATGGCGCGTCATGTGGAGAACACACGCAAGGTCGTTGAATTCCTCGCCTCCCATGATGCCGTGGCGCGCATCGCATGGCCCGAACTCGACTCACACCCTGACCATGCGCTGGCAAAGCGCCTGCTGCCTCGCGGCTGCGGCGCGGTCTTCAGCTTCGATCTGAAAGGCGACCGAGCCGCTGGTCGGCGTTTCGTCGAGAGCCTTGAGCTGTTCTCGCATCTGGCCAATGTCGGTGATGCGAAATCGCTGGTGATCCATCCGGCATCGACCACCCATTTCAGGATGGATTCAGCCGCCCTGACCGCCGCGGGCATTGGCGAGGCCACCCTTCGGCTGTCCATCGGACTGGAAGATGTCGACGATCTGATCGATGACCTCAAGCGCGGCCTGCGCGCTGCCGCCAAGGGTGCCTGAGCACTGAACCCCACACGAGCCTCAAGAGCCATGCAATTCGAACTCGACGGCCGCAAGGCCTATGCCTACACCGGCGGACGCGACTTTGATCCGGCACGCCCGGTCGTCGCCTTCGTGCATGGTGCTCAACATGACCACAGCGTCTGGATCCTGCAG
>CAIXXI010000126.1 GCA_903923345.1 uncultured Burkholderiales bacterium
ACCCGGATGTGATCACCCTGGACGTCGAGATGCCGCGCATGGACGGGCTCGATTTTCTCGAGAAGATCATGCGGCTGCGGCCCATGCCGGTGCTGATGGTGTCCACGCTCACTGAGCGCGGCGCCGAAACGACCCTGCGTGCCCTCGAGCTGGGCGCGGTCGACTTCGTGGCTAAGCCCCGACTCGGTCTGGCTCAGGGTCTGCAGGAAATGGCTGTCGAGATCACCGACAAGCTGCGCATCGCGGCGCGGGCCCGGATCGCTCGGCGCCCGGTGGCAACGCCCGCGCCGGCATCGAGTGCGCCGCGTGCCGCAGGCTCCGGGCCCTCAGCTGGCGCGCAGCCGCTGGTCAAGCCGGTGCCGGTGGTGTTCTCCCGGGTGAGCACCGAGAAGATCATTGCGATCGGTTCATCCACCGGGGGCACCGAGGCACTTCGCGAGGTGCTCAGTGGGCTGCCCGCCGATTGCCCGGCGGTGATGGTCACCCAGCACATGCCGCCCGGGTTCACGAAGAGTTTTGCTGATCGGCTCAATTCGATTTGCCGCATGCATGTCAAAGAGGCCGAGCACGCGGAGCGTGTCTTGCCCGGGCATGTCTATATCGCGCCGGGCGGGCGCCACTTGCTGGTCAAGCGCAGCGGGGCCAACTACATGGTCGAGATCAGTGATGCCGAGCCGGTCAACCGCCACAAGCCCTCAGTTGATGTGCTGTTTCGGTCGGTGGCAGAGCAGGTTGGCCGCAATGCGCTGGGCGTGATGCTGACCGGCATGGGCCGCGACGGCGCAGATGCCATGCGGGTGATGCGCGATGCCGGGGCCTACAACATCGCCCAGGACGAAGCGAGCTGTGTGGTCTATGGCATGCCACGCGAGGCGGTGGCTGCCGGTGCGGTCAACGAGGTGCTGCCGCTTTCGAAAATCGGCCCGCAGCTGCTTGCGCAATTGCGGGCCGAGGGGCCGGTGCTGTCGAGGGTTTGAGGCCTCAGTTCGACTTGCGACGCGTTGCAGCCACGCCGACCAGACCGATGCCGAGCAGGGCGAGCACGCCAGGCGCGGGGACGTAGGTGGTGAACTGGCCCGAATAGCCAGCACCGCTACCGTAGTCGGCAGTGAACAGGAACGCATAGTAGCCAGCGGCGATGGCACCATAGCTGAATCGGATCGCGTCATTGTTTTGCGCTGCGAAGCTTCCAAGAGCCGACCCGAGCAGATCGCCAGCAGCATTCGATTGGTAAAAATAGCCTTTCGCATTTGACGGGCCAGTCGGATCCCAGTTCCAGCTGGCGGTCAGGCCGCCTGCATCGGACAGAAGGTTGAAGAAGTAGGCCTGCTGGAGGTTTCCTTCCACCGAAACATTCGAGAGTCGGTTGCCGAAGCTGGGAACAGAAACGTCGCCAGCATTGATCGGCGCCGGAGCGGCGGCGGCCAGACTTGCAGCGGTGGCCAGGACGAAAGCGGAAGCGGCTTTTGCAATCAGGGTTTTGGAAAACATTTCAATCTCTCCGTTAAAGTGTGGCCAACATGGCGCGAAGAGATCAGAGCAAACGCTGTGCCGATGATTAAATAATCCAATTTTTCATTGAGTTATGATTTCTTCGACCCGGTGTTGTTCGATTTAGTCTCGCAAATCGCTTTGTTTTGTAAATATTGGCGATGTGATGTTCATCACACATCACCCGAACATCCCCAACAACCGCACCATCCCCCGCGCCATCGGTTGCTCGATCCACGGCAA
>CAIXXI010000127.1 GCA_903923345.1 uncultured Burkholderiales bacterium
GCTCAGACGCCCCAGTTGCAGCGCACCTATCTCGGTCTGTTTGCAGCCACACCCTGGCTGGTCCTGTGGTGGCTGGTGGCCAGGGCCGTGGATTTTTCCGGACCGATCAACCTGCATCCGGACGCAACCGCCATCGCTTACCTGGTGATCACCGCTGTCTTTGCCACCGCCCTGGGCGGTGTGATGTGGAACAAGGGCGTGGCGCTGCTCGGAATCAATGCCGGCATGATGTGGCAAAACACCGTGCCGGTGTTTGCAGTGCTGATTTCCCTGATTTTTTTCGGGGTCACGCCGCTGCCTGAGCAGGTGATGGGCGGAGTGATCGTGCTGGCTGGCGTGCTCTACATGCAATGGCACAAGCTGCGGCGCAGCGCAGCATGAGCACGGCGGGTCAGATATAGCGGCGTCTGAGCAATTCAGCCGCGGATTCGTCGAGCAGGTCTGCGCGGCGGACCTCCTCGAAGCGGGCCAGCAGGTCTTCGGGCCGCAGGCGTCTTTTCTCGGCGCCGCTCAGGTCCTGAATGATCCGGCCCCGGTGCATCATGATCAGCCGGTCTCCGAGACTGACCGCCTGCGCCATGGAGTGTGTGACCATCATCGTGGTCAGGCGATCCCGAGTGACCACCCGGTCGGTGATGCGAATCACCTGATCGGCGCTTTTGGGGTCGAGTGCCGCAGTGTGCTCGTCCAGCAGCAGCAAGCGGGGCTTGACCAGCGTGGACATCAGAAGCGTCAACGCCTGACGCTGACCACCCGAGAGGCTGCCGATCAGATTGTCCATCCGCAGCTCGAGCCCCATGCCAAGCGAGCTCACCGCGTCACGGAGCATCGCGGTGTGTGCACCGGACAATGCCCAACTCAGGCCACGGGACTGTCCGCGACGCGATGCCAGGGTCAGGTTCTCGGCGATGGTGAGATTCGGTGCGGTGCCGCTGAAGGGGTTCTGAAAGACCCGGCCGATGTACCGGGCACGCCGGTGTTCCGGCCAGGTGGTGACGTCCTGCCCATCGATGGAGATGGCGCCCTGATCGGTGATGAAACTGCCGGCAACCGCATTGAGCAGGGTTGATTTGCCGGACCCATTCGTGCCCAGCACGATCACGAAAGAGCCTTCATCGAGCGACAGTGTCACGCCTTGCAGCGAGCGCACCTCATTGGAGGAGCCGGCATTGAAGGTCTTGTGGATGTCCTGAATCTCAAGCATGACCCACCCCGGCACGCGGCTTGCGGTTGCGCCACTGACGGATCAGCATCGGCGCCACCAGGGCGGTCAGCACGAAGGCAGCGGTGATCAGTTTGAGGTCGTTGGGATTCATCCCGACTCGCAGCGCGACCGCAACCAGCAGTCGAAACAGGATGGCGCCCAGGATGGCGGCGATCAAAAGATGCCCCAGCTTGCGCGAACCCACCAGGGCTTCACCGAGGATGACACTGGCCAGACCGGCCACCAGCGAGCCGATGCCCATGCTGATGTCTGCGAAGCCCTGATACTGAGCGAGCAGCGCGCCTGACAAGCCGCACAAGGCATTGGAGATCGCCAGGCCCATGGTCTGCATGCCGGAATCACTTGCGCCCAGTGCGCGGATCATCTGGCTGTTGTCTCCAGTGGCGCGCATGGCCAGGCCCAGTTGCGTGCGAAAGAAGGCGTAGAGCACAGCGCAGACACCGGCTGCGATCAGGAACACGGCAAACAACACAGAAAGGTCTGAAACCGAGACACTTCGACCCAGCCATTCGACCGTTTCACGACCACCGAACAGGCTTTTGCCCAGGTGGCCGGCCTCATTGGCAAAGCCGGGTGCGTTCGCCAGGGGCAGGTTGCTGCCACCCATCACATGCAGGTTGACCGAGTAGAGCGCGGTCATGACGAGAATCCCGGCCAACAGGTCATTGACCTTGAATCGGGTGTGAATCACCCCGGTGAGTGCACCTGCCAAGGCACAGACAAGCATGGCTGCGATGATGGCAACGGAAGGCCCGGATCCATTCAGCAGTAACACCGCCGAGACCGCTGCTCCAAGCGTGACGGTGCCTTCGCAGGTCAGGTCGGGAAAATTGAAGATCCGAAAACTGATGTAAACGCCCAGTGCCAGCACCGACACGATGAGGCCGATCGTGAGGGATCCAATCAGCAGGTTCATGTCTGGGCTCCGGTGTGCAGCGCGCCGATCCAGCAGGCGCCTCGGATGAATCGGGTTTCCTCCGGACGGTCTGCAATCCGGTCGTCGCACAGCAGATGGATCACGCCCTGAGCCGACCCGACCTCAAAGAGCGGGCGCACCGTGCGGTGAAGGTCGATGCGGCCTTTCGGCAGCGGGCGGTGTCGGAAGGGCGCAGCATGCAGATGCCCGATGGGCGAGGCTGCCGCGCCGATCGGGCGCACGAAGGCCTGAAGGTCGGCTGGAATGTTCGCGTTCCGGGCAATCAGCCCGACTGCTACGACCGTCGAGCCGGCATCCAGTCGCTCGGTTGAAAACGACAGCCAGTCGCGCATTTCGGGGTGGGCGTAGGGGGCTTTCGGATCGGCCTGAACAGCCGGCGAGCGACGCAAGGCAGCACCGATCAGACCCGCTGATTCGGCACAGATTGCAATGCAGGCCAGCGGGCTGTCGACTGCAGCGAGTGCCTGTTCGCACAGCTCGGTCAGGCCGATCGACTGCTGGGCATCATTCGGCTCGAATCGGAGCAGGTGGCTGAAGTCGCCCTCGCAGCGAATGCTGTAGAGGGATTGGATCGGTGCAACGAAATCGCCCTCACTCAACAGGTAATCGCAGCCGGTCGAGCCGTTGCCCGGCTGGCAGGCGATCGCACCGGCTACAGCCAAAAACTCACCGAAAAAGGCGCGAGACGCGTTGAAATCATTGCCCAGTGCACCCAGACCCAAGGCCAGCGAATGGCTGGGCATGGGCAGGGTTTGACAATCGGTCGGGGTAAACCGGCAGCCGTCGAGTCGAGCGGGATCGCCCTGGAGCTGATATCGCATCGAGGCACCGCCCAGCGTGTGCAGCTCGAAATGCGTCGTGGCCGTCTGATGGCGTGTCGGTGCGGCCGGTGTAGCTGCGCGTTCAGGTACGAGTGCAGGTGCAGGTGCAGGTTCCTGGGTAGGCGTCTGAGTGTCTGTCTGTTCGATCGTGAGCAAACTGAGCAGGCCGGTCATCGACATGACTTGCGCAACCGGCCCAGGCAGGTTGCGCAGGGCAAAGTGGCCGGACAGCGCCTGGAGTTTTCGATGACTCGAGACCACCACGCGGATGCCAGCGGAGCTCATGAACTCGACCCCGGCCAGATCGAGCACCAGGTCATGCTGCTCGTTTCGAAGCCGCTCGTCGATCTGCCGCTCCAGGTGATCGGACCACAGGCCGTCGAGTCGACCGCTGATCTTCAGGATCGTGCGATCACCGGATTGTTCGGAGGCAATGTCCATGGTGTCCTGTGGCGCTGAGCATCAGCGCGAAGCGGGCGCGGGCGACGATGCGCTGCCTGCAGCCGCCTTGATGGCGCCCGGCCCGTGCTCGCCATCCTTGTCGATGATCACGGTGGCGCGATCGCGCGCCGCTTGCGGTATCCGCCAGGGATCGCGCAGGCCTTCCAGGGCATTGAGGTTGATCATCAGACGGCCAGGCGCCCGGTTGGTAATCGGCAGGCTGGCCGGCGATGTGCCGTCGAGCACGGATGCAGCCAGCTCACCGACATCCCGACCGATCGAGACGTAATCCAGGCCGAGGTCAAAGAGCGTGCCTTTGCGGACATTCGGCGGAATGATCGAGATCACCGGGATGCGGGCGTTACGGGCCGCCTTGACGATCACATCGATCGCGACCAGGGTGACCACATCGGCTGACACCAGAAAGGCATCCACGCCGCGCGAGGTCAGTGACTGCGCAGCCTGGGCCACTTCGGTGCTGTTCTCGGCATTTGCTTCGAGCAACTCGATGCCCAGGCTCTTGCAGGTCTTGCGGATCTCTTCGGTGTAGATCTGGGAACTGACCTCCGAGCTGTGCCAGATCAGCCCCAGACGGCGCAGGCCGGGATTGAACTCGAGCGCCATCTTCAGCACATCGGGTACGTTGATCAGACTGTCGTAACCCACCATCCAGGGCGGGTGGTCCATTGGGTCCGCGCCGATGCCCACGCCCGAGCGCTGCGACTTCACGATGATGCCGTAGACGTGCGGCACCTTCGATTGGCGGTTGGCATTGGCCACCGTCTGCAGGCTCAGCGTGCTCGCCGAAATGACCAGGTCATTGGACCCGTCGGTCACGCGCCGCCCGATGTCGTTGGCGGTGGCGAGGTCGCCTTGTGCATTGAACATCGACAGGCGCACGGTGCGACCGTCGATGCGACCCTTGTTGGCCAGTCCTTCGATGATGCCCTTGACGCCTTCATCGATCGCGGCCTGGGTGGTGTGTTGAACGATCGCGACCCGCGGCATGCTGGCAGACGATCCGCTGCGGCTGTCGTCAAAGGCGAGCAGGATGCCCGAGACGACAAGGATCATCGCGATCGGGGCAACAAAAGGACGAAAGAGATCGAACACGGCGCGCATCCGGCGAGTTTATCTTGAACGCTGAAAATCGAAGACGCAGGTTGACGCGCTGCTGACCGGCTGCCTAGCATCGGCTTTCCAATCGAGGATGCCATGGCTGAATTCACTCTGTGCGTCGGAACTGCCGGGACGTCTGTCTGGTTCAGCCGGGATCTGGGCGAGACCTGGGACCGGCCGTACACCGAGTCCGGGCTCTACCTTGAGGCGCGGGTCTGGGCGCTGTCTGCCCATCCGGATCGCCCGGGGGAAGTGCTGGCTGGTACGGACTCGGGTGTGTACCGGTGGTCTGAAGCGCAACGCAGGTGGAGCCACCTGCCGTCGCCATTCGATGCAGCCTGCACCTGGGCGCTCGCGCAGGATCCGCATGATGCCGACGTCATCGTGGCCGGCACCCATCCGGCTGCGCTCTACCGATCCGACGATGGTGGCCGGACCTGGCGAAAGCTCGATGTGAAACTGGCCGACGAGTGCGTTTTTGTTGGAATCCCCAGAGTCACCCAGGTGATCTTCGATCCGGAGATCCGGGACACACTTTGGGCCGGTGTCGAGATCGATGCGGTGCATCGCTCACGTGATGGCGGTCGCACCTGGGACCGTCTGGACAGCGGATTGGTGTCGGGGGATGTGCACGGTGTCGCGGTGGTTCGCGATGGTGCCCGTACGATCTTTGCCACCACCAACAAGGGCCTTCATCGCAGCAGCGACGAGGGGCAGACCTGGTCCTTCCAGTCGCTCGACTCGCCCTGGCAATACACCCGCACGATCATGGCGCGCGCCGACGGTGACGCCACCCTGTTCCTGACCAATGGCAATGGACCGCCCGGATCGACGGGTCGCCTGCTGCGGTCAGTGGATCATGGATCGACCTGGCAGGATGTCGGCTTGCCCGGTCAGACGAACAGCACGCCGTGGTGCATCGCCTCGCATGTTTCGGATCCGAACATTGTTTTCACGGTGACCAACCTCGGGCAGATTTTCAGAAGCCTGGATGGGGGCCAGACCTGGACCAAGCTGATCCGTGAGTTTGGTGAGGTCCGTTCAATGCTGCTGATGCCCGCCTGAAGGCAAGGCCTCGCGGCCTGCTCAGCGAGCCGGTTCGGGCGTGTCGGATGGCGGTGCGGCGGCTTGCATCGACCGGACGGTGTGCTCAAGCGCTTCGAGGCGTCGGTCGCGAATACCCAGTTCACGCAGGTGCGCCACCGTCTCGAAGAGGTAGTCACAGCACCGACCCAGATGCCCCTGCGCGGTCGCGATATGGTGTGCCACGGTCTGGTGATCGAGCCCTGGCACATAGCGTTCATGGGATCGGTTGGCCGTAAAGGCGATCACCGGCTCCGGGCCCTCAGGGGTCTGGGCCACGGTCCAGACCGGGCGATAGGACAGGGTCAGCATCTCGCGGCGCCACAGCACGTCGAGTTCGGTCGACTCAGTGCCGGCTTCGAGCCGATACGCCACGCCCGTGCAGCTGCCGCCTGATTCGAGCGACAGCATCAAGCCAGGACGTTCCGGGCTGCCACGTCCGGCGCGGTTCCAAAGACAGAACGCGCGATGAAAGCCGTGGACGCGGGCCACCCGGCGCTCGGCGAACTCGAAGGCGGGATTCCAGATCAGGGAACCAAACGCGAAGACCCAGATGCGCCCGGGCCTGGGCGAACGGGCGATCATGGTCGACACCCCTGACTGGCGCTCTTCGTCGGTCATGAGTCGTACGCTGGGGCCGAGCACGGCCCGCAGAGACTCATGGATCGACCCATCGAGGATGCTTTGTCGGGTCAGGGCCATGGGTGCCTACGCTGCGAGGGGATCCGGGGCGCGGTCGACTGCTGGCTTAGCGCAGCACCGGCAGGGGATTCGGGCCGTTGTTCGGGATCGGTGTGCGGTCCACGTTCAGGACCATCGAGATCAGGGAGTAATAGCCGTTGACCGCAATCAGATCCATGACGCCCTGCTCACCGAACAAATCGAGCACTTTACGGTAGGTCGCATCGCTGACCTGTTTGGTTTCGTGTAGTTCACGGCTGAATGAGTACACCGCTTCCTCGTCCGGCTTCATCCCGGTCGGGGTCTGGCCCAGTGCGATTGAATCAGCGATCTTGGGGTCAAGGCCGGCCTGCAAGGCCAGTCGGTAGTGTGCATGCCACTCGTACTGGGAGGTCCAGTGACGGGCGGTCACCAGAATCGCCAACTCATTGAGGCGAAAACCGAGCGTGCTCTTGAACCGGATGTAGCTGCCGACTTTCTGCAGGTCGTCGCCGACTTGCGGGCTGCGCAGGAACACATTGAAGGGGCTGCCCACCGAGCCGCCGGCCTGATTGGCAGCCGACCCCTGAACCGACGCCCTCGGGCCTGACTGGATGCTCTTGACCAGGTCTTTCTGCGCCTGGGTCATTTCGTCCGGCTGCAGGACCTTGAAGCGCCGTTGTGACTCCTGAGCGTGAGCACTCGGGAGGAGGGCTGCGACGGCCAATACAGCCAGGCCATGACGGACAAAATTGGACATGCAGGTCTCCGGAAAGGATCAGCGCACCGCGCGATTGGGGGATTCTTCAGCGGCAAAGTCGAGTTCGACTTTCGCGCCGTTCGGGTCGTTGAAAAACAGTTGCCACAGCCCGGAGCCGGCCAGGTTGCGCAGGTCATAGGGCAGGCCGCGTGCTTCCAGTCGGTCCAGCGTCCCGGGCAGGTCGCTCGCCCAGAATGCCATGTGATCCAGCACGCCAGCGGGCTTTTCCGGCATGGCACGACCTGCGACCACATGCAGGATCGCCTTGCCGTCGCAATACAGCCATGCCCCCGGAAAGCCGAAGGGAGGCCGGGCGCCGGGCACCAGCCCCAGCATGTCCTGGTAAAAGTCGATGGTGTCCTGGAGTCGATCGGTCAGGACGGTGAAGTGGTCCATGGCAAGAGCGGGCATAGCGTCTCCGTGAAGTCTGTTGGACGAGGCGTGCGTTCAGGCCGGCATCGTCACGACGATCTTGCCGAAGTGACGGTTTGCGCGCATGTGGGCGAATGCGTCGGCGATGCGATCGAGTTCGAAGCGGCTGTCGATGGGCAACACCAGTTGGCCGGTGCTCAGGGGTTTCGCCAGGTCGGCCATGGCTGCGGCGGTGATCGCTCGAACTTCCTCCACGCTGCGGGTGCGGAAGGTGACGCCGATGTAGTCGATCCGTTTGAGCGCATGCAGGTCAAAGTCGAATTCGGCGAAGCGCCCGGCCAGGCGTCCGACATTGACGATCCGGCCGAGCACCGCGCAGGCCTGCAGATTGGGCGTGCCGAAGGGGCCGGCCAGCTGGTCGATGATGAGATCGACCCCGCGCCCGCCGGTGGCTTCCAGCGCGTGCTTGGGCCAGTCCGGATCGCTGTTGTCCAGGACCACGTCGGCACCGAATGAACCCAGTTGGGCGCGTCGCTGCGGATTGGATGACGTGCCGATGACCGTACCGGCCCCCATCAGTCGGGCGATTTTGAGCGCCATCAGGCCGACGCCCGACGATGCGCCTTGAATCAGCACGGACTCACCCTGCTTCAGGCGGCCAGCCGTGATCAGGGCGTTGTGCATGGTCTGGAGCGCGACCGGCAGGGTGGCCGCCTGCTCCCAGGTCATCGACGGGTCCGGGATGTGCATGACGCGTCCGATATCGGTTACCGCGTACTCGGCATAGGCACCCAGGCCCGAACACATGACCCGATCGCCTGGTTTGAAACCGCTGACGCCCTGGCCGATGGAGACCACCTCCCCAGCCCATTCCATTCCGGGAATGGTGCCGGGTCCGCCATGGCTGCCGTGACGGCCACCGGAAACGACTGCCAGATCGGCCCGGTTCAGTGCGGCGGCTCTGACGCGAACGAGCACCTGATCGACTGCAGGCAGTGGCTGCTCAACGTCTTTCAGTTCAATTCCCTGGCTTGCGACGACGGCGGCCCGCATGGCGTTCTCCTGATAACGATGTCGATTGAAATCACACGCTTGGATGGTGCCACGGGCCATGCGCCCCTGCGCTACTGTTGCCGGTCGATCAGCCTGCTTGTGAAACGCGCTCCACGCGTCCGGATTGTGTCTTGAAATGTCTCAGTTTTGTGGGCTATTTCCGGGTCAAAAGGGTCGATTTTCATGGTATTCAGTAAGATTGGGTGACTGAATGCCTCTGCCAGTCACGGATGTACGGATACCCTCCGGACATCCCGTGATTCGGCCCCCTTGGCCGTCAGCTTGAACAAGACAGAATGACCCCTTTTCCCTCCGCTGAATCCCACGCAGTTCGTTCGCCTGAAATCCTGGGCGATCTCACGCTGTGGGATGCCGGCGTTGAGCTGGGTGATCGAACCGGCGATGTCGAAGAGCGCTTCCTGAGCGACCTGGTGCTGCCGGGTGTGATTGTCTACGCCGAGGGGCGTGTCTGCGGCGTGCTGTCCCGCAAGCGACTTTTTGCTGCCCTCAGTCGTGCCTTCGCCCGTGAACTCTTCATCAAGCGCCCCTGCGAGGTTCTGCTCGATTTCATCGACACCGATCCTCTGGTGCTGTCGATCGACACGCCCATCGCGATTGCGGTCAACCGCGCGCTGGCACGATCGTCCGAACTGTCGTACGAACCCGTGCTCGTCGAGCGAGAGGGCAGATACCTGCTGCTGGAGGTCGACGTCCTGATGCGCGTACAGTCCCGTCTGTTATTGCAGGCGGTCGACTCTAAAGACGCATTGCTGCAAGAGGTGCAGAACAAGGCAGACGAGCTCAGTCAGACCCTGGTCAGTCTGGAGCGTGCGCGCGACAGACTGTTGCAGTCTGAACAGAGGCTGGAAGGCGAAGTGGCCAAGCGCACCCAGGAGCTGGCCATGATCAACGCCGACCTGCTGCAAAAGCAGGCGCAGATCGATTCCGAGCTCAAGGTCGCCCGCTCGCTGCAGCAGTCGATCCTGCCGTCCTCTTTCCCGATTCACGACGCCTACCATGGTCAGGCGATCATGCGTGCCGCCCGAATGATCGGCGGCGATTTCTACGATGTCTTCAGACTCGACGAACACCGTCTCGGTGTCATCGTGGCCGATGTCAGTGGCAAGGGCGTCCCGGCAGCGCTGTTCATGGTGCTGGTGCGAACGATGTTGCAGGATCTGGCGCTGCAGGCATTGTCTCCTGCGGCCTGCATCGCCGAGGCGAATCGCCAGTTGATCGCCCGCAATCCGATCTCGTTGTTCGTGACCACCGTCTACGGCATCCTGGACGCCCGTACAGGTCAGTTCACCTTCTGCAATGGCGGGCACATCATGCCGTATGTGCTGAGGGCCTCGGGCGGTGTTGAAGTCGTTGATGAGCGCAGTTCGCCGCTGGTGGGCCTGCTGGAGATGGCGGTCTACACCGATCACACGATTTCGCTTCAACCCGGCGACGGTCTGATGCTGGTCACCGACGGGATTGCAGAGTGCTTCGATCGGGACGGCCAGCTGTACGGTGAGGAGCGTCTGCTGGATTTGCTGGCGTCCAATACGTCGATGCCGGTTGATCGCCTGCTCAGCAAATTGCTCGGCGAGCTGGATCAGTTCTCGGCTGGAACGCAGATGTCAGATGATGTGACGGTCCTGACCTTGCGCTACGTCGGTGATCGACAGGCCGCTGCGGTTTCGGTTCATTCCGGCAGGGATGAACGGCCTTCGCATTCAGTCCGGGCGAGTCAATCGCGCTTCTTGCGCTGACTCTCTTGGAAGCAGTGAAATGGCCTTCAGGCCATCGCCGGAGACAGCGACCCGCTTGCCTGAGCCGAGCGGGACAGATCGAACCGCATCGTCAGGCAGTTAAATCCCTCCCGATGCTGGTAGTGCACGCTCTGGGAGAACTTCCGGATCAAGTGAATGCCCAGTCCGCCGATCTGCATTTCACCAATCGTTGAAGGCATCGCGGGCGCTTGAACCGTCAGGGGGTCGAAGGCTGGGCCCTGATCTTCGAGGGTCAATGAAACCGAATCGGCTGACTGAGCGAGAACGATCCTGGCAACTGCATCTGTCTCGCCGGCGCGGGGCTCAGGATGGCCATGCCGGATGATGTTCGAGAACACTTCTTCGCAACACAACTGAATCGCAAAGGTGGTTTGGGTGGGCAGGCCCCATTGAGCGGCGATGGCGTCAACCCACTCGCTGACTCGGGCGAGTTCATCGAGCGTGCAGCGGGCAGTCAGCGACTCGGTCATGAACCAGGGCTCCCGATGGAGGCAGGCAGCTCAGGCTGACAATGCAGCCAGGGCTGAATCGAGGTCCTGATGGATCGGGACGATCGTGTCGATTCCGGCCGCAACAAGGACCTGCGCCACTTCCGCCGAGGGCTTCAGAAAGACCATCTTGCCGCCCTTCGACTGCACGTTCTTGGCGCCCAGAACAAGCGTTCTGATTCCCATCGAGGCCAGGAAACTGACTTCGGACAGGTCAACAAGCGCCTTGCGGGTGCTGCCGGTTGCGGCATTGAATCGGATGTCAATCTGCTGGGCGCCTGACAGGTCCATTTTGCCGATCAGGATGAGCTGCGTCACATCGTTGGGAAGATTCTCGATGTTCAGTTCCATTTTGGACTTCCGGTGAAAAAGGTGAACGCTTGGGAAGAAGCTCGATAAAGGGAGGTACAACCTGACGCGGAAGCAGCCTGACGAAAGCAACCGCAGATGCTATCCGAGCTTCAAGACGGCTTCATGTAAGCCTGACAAATCGTGACTGACTGGGGGGTTGAAGTCGATGCAGGCTGGAGGTTCTGGTGGGCAGCAAGGGTTTCGAACCCCTGACCCCCGCCGTGTGAAGGCGATGCTCTACCACTGAGCTAGCTGCCCCAGAATTTCCACTGCAACGAGGGCGCGGATTGTGCCACGAAAGGGGGTGGGTGGCCAAATCGCGAGTGGCCCGGAATCGCCTGATTGTGCTGCCCGGGCGAGTAACCCGGTGCGTGTGGTCGATCCTTCAGTCGATACAATCGGCGTATTACACAGACAGGATCGTTCGATCCGAGAACCGGAGACCCCCATGACTGAAATGCAGGCGCGCATCGCGTCCTCTGAAGACGACCGCCCCTTGGCGGGCTATACCGTCCTTGACTTCACCCGTGTCCTCTCCGGGCCTTATTGCACGAAGATGCTGGCTGATCTGGGCGCTCGGGTGATCAAGATCGAGCGTCCGGGCGAAGGCGATGAGGTCCGCTATGTCGGTTTGCAGCTCAACCCCGAGCGCAGTGACCAGAGCGCCTACTTTGCGAGGATCAATGCCGGCAAGCAGAGTATTGCGATTGACTTTGCCAATCCGGCGGCACGGCCTCTCGTCTTGGACCTGGTCCGGACGGCCGATGTCGTGGTCGAGAATTTCTCCCCGGGGGTGATGGCGAAGTACGGCTTCGATGATGCGGGCCTTCGCGCTGTCAGACCCGATGTGGTGTTCTGCTCGATTTCAGGCTTCGGCCAGACAGGGCCCTTGAAGTCGATGCAGGCCTACGCCCATCTGGTGAATGCCTTCTCGGGGATGATGGATCTGGATCGTGCAGGGTTTCTCGAGCCCAAGGCATCCAATTTGCAGGCGGCAGACGTTCTGGCCGGCGCCCATGCCTTCGGCTCGATCTGCGCTGCGCTGCTGCGCCGCGCCCGGACCGGCAAGGGGGCACGTCTGGACGTCTCGATGCTGGAATGCCTGATCGCGGCAGACGACGTCAACTTTCCGACCCTGCTCAACGGTGGCACGGTGTCGCGGCAGCCCCGCACCGGCATGGTCGTACTGCCCATCGGTGAGCGGTATGTTGCGATGCAGGTCGGGAGCGTGCCGGCGATGTGGAAGCGGGTGACTGAAATGATCGGCCGTCCGGACCTGCATGAAGACCCGCGTTTCTTTACACCGGCCGCCCGGCGGGACAACTGGCCGGCCTTGCTGGAGATTCTCGGAGCCTGGCTGGCGACGTTCAAGAGCGTCGATGATGCGGTCCAGACGCTTTCTTCAGCCCGCATTCCGGGCGTGCCGATGCTGCTGCCCGAGGAGGTGATCGAGCATCCCCATCTGGCCCATCGCGGGGCGTTTCCTCAAGTGCCGCATCCGGTTGAAGGGTACGCTCGAGTCACGGCCCAACCGTTTCAACTCGATGGCGAGCCGGTCGTTCCGGCCGGTCCGGTGCCCTATCTGATTGGCCAGCACACCCGCAGCGTCCTCACCGATTGGCTGGGTTACTCGGAAGAGCAGGTCAACGGCCTGATCGGGCAAGGCGTGGTCGCCCAGGCCTGATCGGAATCTCAGAGTGCCGACGCGCTGATCTTCTGAATGAGCTTTGTCGTGCCGCCCGCCTCAAGTCTGACCCGATCGAGTGGCGCGCAATTGCCCGCTTCGACGCACAGGTATTGATACCAGTCGGCAAGCGGCACATCGGTGAGCGCTGCGATCTCCTTTTCGCCAGGGTTCCAGACAACGGTCGAGGCGCTGTGCCTCGACTCGATCTGGATCGAGCGACGCAGCACCGGGTCATCGATTCGATGCACGGTGCCGGTGTCCAGGTAGATCCGATCGCAGGCCCCCTGAAAGGCCCATTCATCGCGCTGTTCGAATTCATCGAAATCACGCAGCTTGTCCAGGTAGTGACGCCCGCGCAGGCCTTCCACGGTCGTCTGCCGGACGTCACCCACTCGAAAGTAGGTGTGCAGGGCCTGGGTCAGCACCACCGGCCGGTCGCTGCGATTGCGAGTGGTCAGGCTCATCTGCAGCGCCATGCCGATATCGGCCTCGAATTCCGGGGTGCATGCGCTCGGCCAGTCGGCTGCATGCGGCCATCCTGAGGTGGGCGCATCAAGATGAAAAACGATGCGCACCGTGGCATCGGCGCGTTCCTCGATGCTGCCGACCGACCAGTGCATTCGCCGCACGAAGCCGTGCTGGGCGGCCGACTCATCCCGATCCTGGCGGGCAAACCAGGGCCAGCAGATCGGGACGCCGCCGCGCACGGGACGGCCCGGCTCAAGCCGTGCCGATGAGCACCACAACAGGTCTCGGCCATCGGATTTCGGGATGAACGACAAGACCTGCGCGCCGTAGAGCGCAATCTCGCATCGGGCAAGCGGGGTATCCACCAGCACGGTCTCGAGACCCTGCCAATTTGAACGAACGATCATGGGCATCACTCCGGTTGGGCGACGGCTGAGTCACTGTTCAGGCGCGGCCACATCATGCCAGCCGCATGGCGTCATCCACTAGAATCGGGGGTTCGCTGCAATGCGTCTGCCATCTCGCAAGGCTCTCATGTCCGCACCTGCCGTTCGCACCCGATTCGCCCCCTCGCCCACTGGATTCCTGCACATCGGAGGCGCCCGGACGGCCTTGTTTTCCTGGGCCTTTGCCAGGCATTTCGAGGGCACCTTCATCCTGCGTATCGAAGACACCGATGTCGAGCGATCCACACCGCAGGCTGTGCAAGGCATTCTCGATGGCATGCAGTGGCTCGGCCTGGCGCATGACGAAGGCCCGTTTTTCCAGATGCAGCGCACCGACCGTTATCGGGAGGTCATTGCCGGGATGCTCGAGGCGGGCACGGCCTATCACTGCTGGGCAACGCCGGCCGAACTGGA
>CAIXXI010000128.1 GCA_903923345.1 uncultured Burkholderiales bacterium
CCAGAGGATTGGCGAGGTGGTTCTTCATCAGGTCGGCCGTGATCCGGGTGATGCCCTCACGGCGCCCCAGACGGTCGTACAGAGTGGTGGTTTGGTTCATAGTGACGCTCTCTTTGAGTTGGGCAGGTCCGAAATTGGACATGCTGGGTTGAAGGCTATGGGCATCGCGTTCTTGAATCGTTCCTGGCAGCGCTGATCGATTCGAACAGTCTCAGCACCTCGCCCACTTCGACCGCGCCAATGCCGACTTCATGCATGGCCTCGGTCATGTCGACAAGCACGGCATGCCATTGCACTGGGCTGAAGTGCATGCCAACGTGAGGACGATTGTCATCGGGCTTCATCGCGTGGCTCGGTCCGCCGGTATCGGCACTCAGGCATCTCACTGCGATGACCTTGAGTTGCGGCAGATCCCGTCCGCAGAACAGTGCTGCCAGTGCCGGGTTGGCCGCATGTCGGTCGACCGCGTCGTCGATGACGGCAGCCACCGCATCCGCGCCGCCCAGCCGCTGGTACAGGCTGGCGATCACCGCAGGCAGACATGCAGATGGGCTGCCCAGGAGGCCACTTCGATCGCGCCGCGATCGGGCATCCAGGACGCGTACTCGATCTCGCCTGCGTCTGGCGTGGGCAAGCTGTGCACCGAGGCAGGCGCCGCGCTGACGCCGATCAGGTCGCGCCGCAGCAGGCCCAGCGTGCCGGCGACCGCCTGCTCGAGCTCGAGCACGCTTTGCGGTGTCAGCGGTTGCGGTAAGGTCAGAAGCGCCGGCAGGCCGCCGGAGACGGGAAGGGTGAGTTGCAGAGTGGTCATGGTGGCTCCTGTGAGGGTTCACGCCGGTGGACAATCCGCGCGGCATGACCCACATTGCCGCAGCAGGTGTTCCTGAATCGTTCCTGAGTCCCCAGGGGGTTGTCGGGGGAAACCTGCTGTTGGAGACTCCGTCGAATGGACATCACATCGCTCAACACACAACCCGGGGCGCTTTCGCGCTTTGACGCCTTCCTGCTGGGCCGTTTTGCGGTCGCGATCGACGGCGTCGAGCTGGCGCCCGAGCGTTGGCCCAGCCTGCGTTCCACGCAACTGGTGCAGCTGCTGTGCTTGCAGCCTCGCCAGCGCCTGACACGAGACGAAGTGATCGATGCGCTGTGGCCGCAGCTCGAGCCAGAAGCCGGTGCGGCCAATCTGCGCAAGGCTGCGCACCACGCACGGCAGGCGTTGGGCCGTCATGACGGCATCGTGCTGCAGGCAGGTGAAGTGTTGCTGTGGCCTGATCGGCCGGTGGTGGTGGATGCACTGCATTTTGAGCAGCGCGCCGATACCGCGCTGGCGCAACGCGACCCGGCTGATTGCGCGGATGCGGCCGCCAGTTACCTGGGCGACCTGCTGCCCGGTGCCCGGTTCGAGCCGTGGGCCGAGGCCACTCGAGAACGCTTGCGAGACCGGCAGCTGCAGCTGCTGCGCGCCAGCGGCCAGTGGGAGCGGCTGGCCCAACTTGACCCGGAGGACGAGCCGGCCCACCGCGCGTTGATGCAACGCGAACTGGCTGCAGGTAACCGGGCCTCTGCGCTGCGCTGGTATGCCCATCTGCGCGAGGCTTTGCAAGAGGGCCTGGGCGTGTCACCCGATGCGCAGACCCAGGCGCTTTATGAGCGCTGCATCGCAGGTCTGCAGTCGTCTGGACCTCCCTTCGTGGGCCGCGCCGAGATCTGCGCCCAGGCCGCCGCATGGCTTGGAATGGAGGCCAAGCTCAGGCCCGGTGGCATCGTGCTGCGGGGGCCGGCGGGCATTGGCAAGAGTGCGCTCAGCCGAGAGATCGCGGTTCAGGCTGAACCCCGCGGCTGGGTGGTGTGTCGCGTGGACGCCTCCCAGATTGGCCGCGCTTATGCGGTGATGTGTGCGATCACCGAGCGGCTGATCATCGACGACCGCGGTGTGCTCGACCGCATCGGTGCGCAGGCTCGCTCCGTACTGGCTCTACTCAGCCCGCATGCGGCGCCGGCTGACAAGTTGCCTGGCCCACTGGGCAGACATCAGGTGGTCGGCGCCATTCACCGCTTGCTGATGGCAGCTGGCGGCGGAAAAGAGGTTTTGCTGCAGATCGATGATGTGCACCTCGCTGACGATGCCGATGTCGATGTGATGACGCAGCTGGCTGCGACGGGCGCCGGCGTGTGCCTGCTTCTGACCACCCGGCCGCCCACCCCAGGCACAGCGCTGGCCCGCGCTCTGAGCAGGCTTCAACGCTCAGGCGTGCTGCAGGTGTTGGATTTAAGCCCGCTGCCGGATGACGAATGCCGCAGGCTGGTGGGTCGCGTGGCGCCTGTTGGCCTGTCAGACACGGTGTTGGCGGGCATCGTGCGCGCTGCAGACGGCAACCCGTTCGCAGCCATCGAGCTGGCGCGGTGCGCAGAGGCAAACACCGAAGCGCGCCTGCCCGGTGGCGTGGCCGAGGCCATTACCGAGCGTTTGTGTGACGTGCCAGACGGTGCACTGAGCTTGCTTAAATGGCTAGCGCTGAGCAGTGATGAATTTGATGTGACCACTGTCGAAGCACTCGCGGACGAGGCGCAGGTGCCGAGCCTGGAATCACTCGATCTGGCCTTGGCCGCCGGTGTGTTGCTGCCGCTTGCCAATGGTTACCGCTTTCGCCACCACCTGGTTCAGCAGTCGCTGGTCGAACAGGTGCCGCCCCACCGCCGTCTGAAAATGCATCGCCGCATCGCCACGCTTCTGGCCGAGCTTGACAGTCCGCCCGCTGCCATTGCCCGGCACTGGCTGGAAGCGGGCCACCCGAACGATGCCATGCCCTATCTGCTGGCTGCCGCGCGCGAGGCGCTGCGCCTGGCTGCCTTCAGCGATGCGCTGCGCCACCTTGAGCCACTGCTTGCGTTTCAACCCGATCATGCGGAGGGCTTGAGGCTGCGTGCTGAGTCGCTGGACGCCATGGGTGAACCGGCCGCGCTGGCGGCATACCATGCCGCCGCCGATGCTGCAGGTGAACCCGAGAGCCACAACTTGCGCGCCAAGGCCGCGCTCGCCCAGGTGAAACTCGGCGACCCCAAGGGTGCGCTGTTGGTGCTGGACGGGCTGATGCCCACCAGTGTCGAGGGCCGGTTATGCGAGGCGCTTGCCTACAGCGGCGCGGCCGCACTGGGCACTGGCGACCCGGCGGTCGGTACCGCCAAGGCGGCCGTCGCGCGGCAACTGGCGCTGCAGTCGGGCGACACCACTTCCCTGGTCATCGCCTCCTGGGCGCAGGCTGCTGCGGCGCATGCCCGCGGTGATTTGCACCGCAGCGTCTGGGCCGATCTGCATGAGACCAGCCAGGTGCCGCATCTGGCGCTGCGCGTTTTCGACGGCCACCTGTGCATCACTCAGCGCTTCCTGTACGGCGCGCGGCCCTACGCGGACGTCATCGACTTCGCCCAGTCCCTGTCAACCGAGGCGCAAC
Organism: uncultured Burkholderiales bacterium; assembly: GCA_903923345.1. GTDB lineage: Bacteria > Pseudomonadota > Gammaproteobacteria > Burkholderiales > Burkholderiaceae_E > UBA4615. Next base: position 3,453 of record CAIXXI010000128.1, read on the forward strand.
GGCTGGGCGCCTTGCGCGGCCATGCATTCGGCGTCACGCTGCGCGGCGAGGCGGAGTGGCTCGCCGGCAATCTGTCCGGGGCACGCGAGCATTTGCGCGAAGGCGCCCGACTGCACCGCGCCATCGGCGGGCCGGTGGGCGAGGCGCTGTCGCTGCAGCGCTTGGCCGAAGTGGCGCTTCATGAAGGTCAGCGTGACGAAGCCCGTGCCCTGATTGACGAAGCCCTGGACGTGGCGCGCCAGACCGACATCGGCTTTCATCTGCTTGATCGAATCTACGGCACGCGGATCAATTTGCATGCCGACGACCCGGCTGCGGCCCTGTACGTGATGGAAGACGCCAGTGCGTCGGTGCGCGGACCGTTGGAAACCTGCCCGGGTTGCCGGATCACGTTCGCGGTCCCCGCTGCGATCGCTGCTGCGCGGGCCGGCGAGCTGGCCTTGGCAGAAAAGCACGAGGAACAGTGCGCCTACCTGGCCAACGTGGTGATGCGTTTACCGGCCTGGTATGCCTCGCACCATGAGGTACAAGCGCATATCGCCGCAACCCGTGGCGCTGCCGATGAGGCCGTGAGGCACTTTGCCGCCGCCGCGGCAGGCTTTCGGGAGGCAGGCCACCCCATCGATGCGCAGCGCTGCGAGAGTTGGGTGAGGCAGTCAAGCTAGGGGACGGCACCCGGCAGACGGGCCTCACTGGCAACAGTGAGTGATTTGCCTGCCAGGATCGAAGCACGACATCACCGCCCATCAATCGGGCTGCGTCTGGCTGCAAGACGCCAGGTTTTGTTTTCCTGGCCGATCAACCCAGGAAAGCCGCTTGCACGCTGATCAAGCCGGTCGCAGTGATACTGTCGAGGAATCTTCGTTCAAGGGTATCGCCATGGTTGTTACGACATTCGCCGAGTTTGCGCGCGATCTCGACGCCCAGCCGCTGTCGGCGGACGTCACCCACCACGCCAAGCGTGCGGTCATCGACTGGTTTGCGGCGCTCGTGCCGGGTGCGGTGCAGGCACCGTGCGTTCTGATGGAGCGTGCGCTGGCCGATGACCTGGACCGGGGGCGGGCCCGCCTGGGCACAGGCCGTCTGGCCACAGCACGAGTTGCCGCGCTGATCAACGGGACCGCAGCCCACACCGTCGAGGTCGACGACATTTATCGTGAAGCGATCTACCACCCCGGGGCACCCACGATTGCGGCGGCGCTCGCGGCCGCACAAGACCGCAATGAATCGGGCGAGCGCTTCCTCAAGGCGGTCACCGCAGGCTACGAAATTTCGACCCGGATCGGCGCCGCCCTGGGCCGAGCCCATTACCGTTTCTGGCATAACACCGGCACGGTCGGCACTTTCGGTGCGAGTGCTGCGGTCGCCATGATTCATCGGCTGGATACCGATCGCTTCGCGCATGCACTGGCCGGATGCGCCACCTTCGCAGCCGGATTGCAGCAGGCCTTCAGGATGGATTCGATGTCCAAGCCCCTGCATGCGGGCCATGCCGCCGACGCCGGTTGGCTGGCCGCCTGCATGGCCGCGCAGGGCGTGACCGGTTCGCTGAATGTGATCGATGGCGAAGCCGGGCTGGGCTTTGCAATGAGCGATGGCCCCGATTGGCAGCAGGCGGTCTCGACCCTGGGCAAGGACTTTCATATCACCCGGATCACCTTCAAGAATCACGCCTGCTGCGGCCACACCTTCGCCGCCATCGATGGCGCACTCGAGTTGATGGCCCGCCACTCGGTGGATGTGAATCAGATCGATCGTATTCGTATCGGAACCTATCGGCCTGCGCTCGAAGTGGCGGGGAACCCCGAACCGCGCACCGCAGCCGAAGCGCGCTTCAGCCTTCAGTACGTGGTCGCAACCGCGCTGATCCATGGCAGCGTTCGGCTGGCGGCCTTCGAGCCGGACCGCATGTCGGATTCGGCGACGCGAACACTGATGCAGCGCATCGAGTTGTCGGTCGATCCGGCACTTGATGCGGCCTTCCCGGGGCAGCGTGCCGCGCGGGTGACGCTGGTGATGCGCGATGGCCGTGAACTGAGCCATCTGCAACCGACTCGCAAAGGCGATCCCGAAGCCCCACTGACCGATTCCGACCTTGATGGCAAGTTTCGTGAACTGGTTGCGCCGGTCATGGGTGATCGGGGTGCAGAGGCCCTGCTGGCCCGGCTCTGGGCGCTCGAGTCTCAAACGGATCTGCGTGACCTGATGGCGCCTGCAGCCGCCCGGCTGAATGCAGCATGAATTGCCTTCAGACCCATCGCCGCGATTTTGAAAGCCAGGGCGTTGCCGCCCTCAGGGCAGACCTGGCGCTGGCGCTGCGAGCGGCCGCCTTTCATGGGCTGGCCGAGGGCATCTGCAACCATTTCAGTGTCGAGTTGCAAGACGGTTCCGGGCGCTTCCTGTTGAACCCACAAGGCCTGTTGTGGAGCGAGATCCACGCAGATGACATCGTGTTGGTCGATGCCGGCGGTCAGGTCCTGGCCGGGCGCCATCCGGTTGAATCCACAGCGATGTTCATCCATGCCGCGGTTCATCGGATTGCCGGCAAGGCATGTGTCCTGCACACCCACATGCCCCACGCAACCGCGCTGACCCTGACCGTCGATCGGGCGCTCGACACCACGCTGTCGCAGACGGCCATGCGCTTTCATGGCCGTCTGTCGATCGATGCCCACTACAACGGCCTGGCACTGGACGCGTCTGAAGGCGAGCGCATCGCGCGGTCGATGCAGGGCGCCGACATCGCGTTTCTGGGCAATCACGGGGTCATCGTCTGTGGCAGTCGGATCGATCATGCCTACGATGACCTGTATTACCTGGAGCGTGCCTGCATGACTCAGGTGCTGGCGCAGTCCAGCGGGCGCGCCCTTGCGCCGGTGGATGCAGCATTGGCCGCGCAGGTTTGCCAGCAGGTGATGAGCGAGCGCCAGCAATCGGAACTCTTCTTTCAGGCGCTAGGCCGGCTGCTCAGTGCGTGAGTGTCGGGTGCGATATGCTCGATGGTTTACAGCGAAGGGGAGACGGCGTGTCTGATATTCAGGCGGTGATCTGGGATTTTGGCGGGGTTATTTCGTCCAGCCCATTTGAGTCATTCTCCCGCTTCGAAGTCGAGCGTGGCTTGCCCAAGGACTTTCTTCGAACCGTCAACGCAACCAACCCCCACGACAACGCCTGGGCCCGACTCGAGCGCAGCGAATTCGACACCGCCGCCTTCGATGAGGCCTTCGCGCAGGAGAGCCGCGCGTTGGGCCATGAAGTGCGTGGCCGCGATGTGCTGCCCTTGCTGGCGGGTCAGATCCGTCCAGAGATGGTCGAGGCATTACGCCGCATCCGCGAAAAAATGAAGGTGGGTTGCATCACCAATAATTTCACCGCGATGGGTGCAAGCCCGATGGGCAGCCTGTACAAGGCCGACATCATGGGGCTCTTTCATCATGTGATCGAAAGTGCCAAGGCCGGCCTTCGCAAGCCGGACCCTCGCATCTACTTGATGATGACCGAGGCGCTTCAGGTGGAACCGCAGGCCTGCGTGTATCTCGACGACCTCGGGATCAACCTGAAGCCGGCCCGTGATCTGGGCATGCGAACCATCAAGGTGGGTGAGGCGCGCCCGGCACTTGAAGCCCTGCAACAGCATGTCGGATTCAGCCTGCTGGACTGATTCCACACCGAACCAAACCGAACCGAACCGATTCTGATTGACCGACAACACCGAGGAGACCGAGATGAGCCAGGAACTGATTGAAACCATTGAAGGCGGCATTGCCACCCTGATGCTGAATCGCCCGGACGCACGCAATGCGCTGACCAGCTCGATGATGCGCGCACTCGGCGAGGCACTGCCCCGGCTGGCGATGGACCCGGCCGTGCGGGTGGTGGTGATCACCGGTGCGGGTCGCGCGTTTTGTTCCGGCGGTGACGTCAAGGGATTCGCCGAGCGGGCCGCTTCAGGCGGATCACCTGAGAGTTTCGAGACCAAGGTCGCCGACCTGCGCATGCGCATGGAGACCGTGCGCTACCTGCACGAGATGGCCAAGCCGACCCTGGCGGTGATCCCCGGACCGGCAGCCGGTGCCGGCCTGTCGATTGCCCTGGCCTGCGACATGCGCATCGCAGCCGACGACGCAAAAATGACCACCGCATTCTCCAAAGTGGGCTTGTCCGGCGACTTTGGCGGCAGCTACTTCCTCAATCATCTGGTCGGTGCGGCCAAGGCGCGTGAGCTGTACTTCACGGCCAAGGTGCTGCGCGCCGATGAGGCGCACCAGATGGGCATCGTCAACCGGGTGGTGCCCTATGAGCAACTCGAGGCCGCGGCCCGGGAATTCGCCCAGGAACTGCTCGCATTGCCCACGGTGGCGGTCGGCTACATGAAACGCAACCTCAACATCGGCCTGCGCGGCACGCTCGCCGATGTGCTCGACAGTGAAGCGGTCGGCATGATGCGCGCCTTCGAGACCGAGGATCACAAGGGCGCTGCCAAGGCCTTCGTCGAAAAGCGTGCACCCCAGTTCCAGGGTCGTTGAGCACTGCAACAGGATTCGCCAGGACACCGCATGAAGCCTCTTTCCAGACGCATCACCACGCTCATCACCCTGCCGCTCATGCTGATGCATGGCGTGGCTCAGGCGGTGGTGCAGATGATCGAAGTCAACTCATCCGCCAACGAGGTCACGGTTCCGCTGCCAGTGGGGATTCAGGAGGTCGAGCTGGCCCAGCAACGGGCGGGAAACTGCCGCTTGGGACGCAGTTGGGGCTATGACCTGACCAGCCGTCAGCTGTGGGCTTCCCAGGGCTGCTCCGGCGTGTTCAAGCTCACGATTCGTGATGATGCGGTGCCTGCCAATCCGACTCCGGGGTCGACCGATTCGTCGAATGCCGCAGCCGGCCTGGCGGCTATGGCTGCCATTGC
>CAIXXI010000129.1 GCA_903923345.1 uncultured Burkholderiales bacterium
AGGCGCACCCAGTTCTTGAGGGCGCCGTGGTAATGGCCGAGATGAAGTGCGCCGGTTGGGCGCATGCCGGAGAGGACGCGATTGGCAAACATGGGCGCAATTCTACGCGCTCGCGCGTCTTCGCTCAGGGGGTCATGCGCTCGATCGAGCCACAACCGATCCGGGTGACTTCCGGCGAATCCCCGGTCATGTCGATCACGGTGGTCGGCTCAAGGCCCTGCGCGCCCGCGTCAATCACCAGCTCGACTCGGCCGGACAGGCGCTCGACTGCTTCGTCGGGATCGGAAATGGCGATCTCGTCGCCAGGCAGCATGAGGCTGGTGCTGATGACTGGCGCATCGTGCATCGCCAGCAGGTCGGCCACGACCGCATGGGCGGGTATCCGCAGCCCGACGGTTTTTCGGGACGGATGCCACAGCCTGCGGGGCACTTCGCGTGTCGCCGGCAGGATGAAGGTGTAGGCGCCCGGGGTCCAGTCGCGCAGGAAACGGTACTGTCGATTGTCGATCTGGGCGTAGGTCGCAACCTCCTTGAGGTCGCGGCACATCAGGGTCAGCAGGTGACGGTCATCGATGCCACGCAACGCCCGCAGCCGGTCTACCGCCGACTTGTCATCGAGTTGGCAGGCCAGCACATAACAGGCGTCGGTGGGCAGCACCACCAGGCCGCCCGATCGCAGCACGCTGGCCGCCTGACTGATCAGTCGCTTCTGCGGGTGGGTCGGATGGATTTCAAAACGCTGGGTCACCGCAGGTCCAGGGCCGCGGCCTCGGGCCAGTCGTGCCAGACCGGCGTGACCGCCTTGGGCAAGGGTGGCATGGAGCCCAGATCGTGACGGCTTTCATTGGGCCCGTGGAAATCCGAGCCTCGCGACGCGCTCAGGCCGAAGCGGATCGCCGTCTGGGCGAACTCGGCAAACTGACCGGGCGCCTGGCTGCCGCTGACCACCTCGATGGCCTGACCGCCGGCATCGCAAAATTCGCGCATCAGCTGCTCGCGATAGACGTCAGACAATTTGTAGCGGCCCGGGTGAGCCATGACTGCAGTGCCGCCCGCGGATCGGATCCAGCCGACTGCATCAGCGAGCCGGGCCCAGCGATGGGGCACGAAACCCGGCTTGCCCTCGATCAGGAAACGCTGGAACACCTCATGGATGTCGGCACAGGTGCCGGTCTCGACGATGTAGCGCGCAAAGTGGCTGCGAGAAACCAGCTCAGGATTGCCGGCATAGCGCAGGGCGCCCTCATAGGCATCGGGAATGCCCACTGCAGCCAATTGGTCTGCGATGTCGCGGGCGCGATCGTCCCGGCCATTTCGGGTCCGGTAAAGGCCCTTGGCCAGCTCTGTGTCCTGATGGTCGATGCGCAGTCCGACGATGTGGATCGTCTCGGCAGCCCAAGTAACCGACACCTCGACTCCCGACACGAACTGAAGGCCGAGTTCGCGGGCACGGCTGTGCGCCTGGGCCAGCCCACCGAGCTCATCGTGGTCGGTCAGTGCCAGGATTTCGACGCCATTGCGGTGGGCACGCTCCACCACTTCGGTGGGTGCCAGCGTGCCATCGGAAATCACCGAGTGGCAGTGCAGGTCCGCGTTGATTCGGTGCGGATCAGGACAGGGTCTGCTCGCAGAGTCGGGCATCGGTCAATTCCTTGCTCAACTTCCAATTATAGGCGTCCGAGTCTCGAAAAGCGCATCAACCGACCGGGGGTCAAAGGGACGTCACGATCGACCCCTAAGCTCGTTCGTTTGCCAACCCACCTGGAATCAGGACCATGACACAGCGCGACGACGACTCCCCCTCTTCTTCCTCAGGCCTGCTGAGCGGCCAGAACCTGTTGCGCCCGCGTGCCGTGGCAGCCACCCGACGGGGATTTCTTCGCGACGTTGGTGCTGGTGTTGCACTGATTGGTAGTGCCGGGCTTGCCGCCTGCGGCGGTGGCGAGCAGATCGAGCAGATTCCAGTCAGCTGGAAGCATGGTGTGGCCAGCGGCGACCCGCTCTCGGACCGCGTCGTGCTCTGGACCCGGATCACGACCGATGCCACCGGACCGGTCGATGTGGGCTGGCAGGTCGCCACCGATGAAGCGTTCACCAATGTCGTGCGATTCGGGGTCTCGACCACCAGCGCCTCGGTCGACTACACGGTCAAGGTCGACGCCGACCAGCTCAGCCCGGCCACCCGATACTTCTACCGTTTCAGCGTGGTCAATCAGAAGTCTCCGGTCGGCAAGACCAAGACAACCGCCGCAACCGGAACGACGCAGGTCAAGCTGGCTGTGTTTTCCTGCTCGAACTATCCGACCGGCTATTTCAACGTCTATGCCGAGGCCGCCAAGCGCACCGATCTGGACGCCACCGTTCACCTGGGTGATTACATCTACGAATACGCCTCGAACGGCTATGCCTCGTCCAATGCGGCCACGCTGGGACGGGTGTCCGATCCGACCAATGAACTGCTGGTGCTGACCGACTACCGCAAGCGCCATGCGCAGTACAAGTCGGACCCCGATCTGCAGTCATTGCATGCAAGCCTGCCCATGATTGCGGTGTGGGATGACCATGAAATCGCCAACGACACCTGGAAGGACGGCGCAGAAAACCATCAAGCCAATGAAGGGGATTTCAAGCTGCGCCGTGCCGCGGCCCTTCAGGCGTACCACGAGTGGATGCCGACCCGGGTCACGCAAGCCGACATCATTTACCGCAGCTTCAATTTTGGCGGGCTGGTCGCCCTGCACATGCTCGACACCCGCCTGATCGGGCGTGAAAAGCAGCTGGATTATGCCAACTACACCACTGCGCAGGGTCTGAATTCGGCTGCCTTCATCAGCGATCTGACCCGGGCTGACCGCCAGCTGTTGGGCACGACGCAAACCGCCTGGCTGCAAAAGCAGATGACCGACTCGACCGCCACCTGGCAGGTGCTGGGCCAGCAGGTGCTGATGGGCCGCATGGACATTCCGGCGCCGATCCTGTTCGACGCACTCAACCCAGGAACCGGTGTGTCGATCTCGGCCTACACGGCGCTAAAGATCAAGCAGGCGACCGCACCGAACACGCTGACGCCGACCGAGCAGTTCATCCTGGCCCAGCCCGCGATCCCCTACAACCTGGATGCTTGGGATGGCTACTATGCGGCGCGCGAAACCGTGCTCGGCATGGCCAAAGCGCTGAACAAGAACCTGGTGGTGCTGGCCGGAGACACCCACAACGCCTGGGGCAATGACCTTAAGGACCAGTCCGGCAATCAGGTGGGCGTGGAGTTCGGTGTCTCGTCGGTGACTTCACCCGGCTTCGAGTCGATCTTCGTGAACGACAATCCTGTGACGCTGGCCGCCTCGCTTGAGCAACTGATCGACCCGCTGGTCTACGCCGACACCTCGCGCCGTGGCTATTCCGTGATCACGGCCACCGCCACCGAGTGCCGCTGCGACTGGATCTATGTCAGCACGATTTCGAGTCGGACCTACACCGCCACGACCGGCAAGAGCCTGCGCATGCTGCCGGGCACCGGCAATCGCAAGTTGGTTGCAACCGCCTGAGGCGGGGCGCCTCACCCTTCGAGGCGCCCGCTGCCTTCCCGGACCTCGAAGGTCCGCAGGGTTCTGACAGCAGAGTCGAGTCTGGCCGGGTCGTCGATGCCACGCATCGAGACCCGTGCCAGGCCGGCATCGAGCTCGAGCAGGCCATAGCCGCGCGAGCGCCCCTCTCCGTATTTCAGGTTCGGGTTCTCGGCCAGCAGCGCATCGATGCGTGGCTGCGCCCAGCTTTGCGAGGTGATCGAACCACCCACGAATTCCAGCATGGCGGGCTTGGAGCTGGGTCGGTCGAAATCCTCGTGCAGTTCGCCGGCATAGAAGGCATGCACATCGCCTCCCAGTGCCAGCGGGTTGTCGGCACCGCTTTTGCGGATCGACTCGAGCAAGCGGCTGCGGGCCGCCGGGTAACCATCCCAGCCATCCGTCCACCACCCCTGCTCCGGACCGGGTTTTGAATCGGCCCGACCCATCAGGGTCTGCTGGGCCAGCAGGTTCCAGCGCACCCGGCTGTCCTTGAAGGAACGGTCCAACCAGACCTCCTGCTCGACGCCCAGCATCGTGCGCCCCGGATCCAGTCGGTGCAGGCAGTCCGCGCCCACCACCCGTGAACCGGCAAATCCGGGTGGCGAGCACGCCTGTGGCGATCGGTACTGGCGGTCATCGACCAGATGCAGGCGGGCCATCGTGCCCCAGTCGAGGTGGCCGTAGATCCGCATCGATGGGCCCTGCGGCGCCATCGACCAGGGCAGCGGCATGTGCTCGAAATAGGCGCGGTAGGCTGCGGCACGGCGCGCCAGGAAACGCTCGGGCGGATCGCCGCGCTGTGAGAGTTCGCCGGCATAGTCGTTGTCGACCTCGTGATCGTCCCAGGTCGGCAACCAGGCACAGGCGGCATGCGCTGCCTGAAGATCGCGATCGCCGCGGTACAGCGCATGCCGTCTGCGATAGTCCTCCAGCGTCTGAGGCACGCCCGGATCGTGCTTGCGCACATGGTTGCGGCCCCAGGACGACTCATAGATGTAGTCGCCCAGAAAGACCACCAGATCCGGGGATTCCGCCGCAGCGTGCCGCCAGGCCGAAAAAAAGCCCTGTTCGTACTGCTGACAGGATGTAAAGACCAGACGCAGCGGCTCGGATCGCCCAGGCGCGGGGGCCGTGCGGAAACGGCCGGATGCACTGCGGGCATCGCCACTGCTGAATTGATAGCGGTAAATGCGATGAGGCTGCAATCCCTGGATTTCGACTCGCACCGAATGCGCCCACTCAGGCTGAGCCATGACGACACCCGATTGAATCGGGCGCGAACTGCCCTCTTCAATCACCTCCCAGCGCACTGCCAAGGCAATGGGGTCGACGCCACCATCGGCTTGCATGGGCCTGGGCGCCAGGCGGGTCCAGATGACTGCGCCATCCGGTCGGGGCCAGCCGCTGGCCACGCCGAGGGTGAAGGGATCGTCTGCACCGCGCCAGCTTG
>CAIXXI010000130.1 GCA_903923345.1 uncultured Burkholderiales bacterium
TCCAGTCATGTCCCCTGAAATCGTCAAGCAACTCGCCCCGACCGGCACGCTGCGCGCCGCACTCAACCTGAGCAACTTCCTGCTGGTGTCGGGCAAGGACGCTTCCGGCCAGCACACCGGTGTGGCACCCGACATGGCAAAGGCGATTGCAGACCGGCTCGGTGTGCCGCTCAAGCTGGTGCCGTTTGCCTCTCCGGGCGAACTCGCCGACGCAGCCGATCGCAATGTCTGGGATATCGGCCTGATTGGAGCCGAACCGGCACGGGCCGAGAAGATCAGCTTCAGCGCGGCGTATGTCGAGATCGAGGCCACGTATCTGGTGCCACCCGGTTCGCCCTTGCAGCACATCTCGGATGTCGACAAGCCCGGCATTCGGATCGCGGTGATGCAGCGCAGCGCCTACGACCTGTGGCTGGTTCGCAATATCCAGCATGCAACCCTGGTGCATGAGCAGGGTTTCGATGCCACCTTCGAGATGTTCATCCGCGACAAGCTCGATGCCATGGCCAGTCTGCGGCCCAGGCTGCTGAGCGATGTCCAGAAGATGCCCGGTTCGCGAATCCTCGACGGACAGTTCACCGCGGTGCAGCAGTCGATCGGCACGCAGAAGGCCAATGTCGAAGGGGCTGCCTTTTTGCGGGCGTTTGCCGAGGAGGCTAAGGCATCGGGTCTGGTGGCGCAACTCATCGAGCGTCATCAGATCAAGGGTCTGTCGGTTGCACCGGCCTACCCGATCGCCTGATCACATCAGCCCGGCTTGACCTTGTGCCGGGCTTGATTCCGATCAGCCTGCTTGCGGCGATGCGCGCGCACAGTTGATGTGACGGTTTGCCCGGCAGATGGCCGGGTGACGCATCAACCGGGGTCGCCTTGGCACGTGTATTTCATCCGGGTTGGAAGTCCGGGCTGCTGGCCTTGCTTGTCATTGGCGCAGCAGTGCTGTCAGTGCGCTGGATGCTGGGGCCGCGCGTGGCGCTGCTGCAGGCCTTGCGGACCGACTTCGTGCTGAATGTGGTGGCCAGCGGGCGGGTCGAGGCGCCCCATCGGGTCGATATCGGCTCGCAGATCACCGGGGTGGTCGCCCGGATTCCGGTCAGCGAAGGCCAGTTCGTCAAGGCCAGCACCGTGCTGGTCGAGCTCGACTCAGCTGAACTCGACGCTGCCGTGCAGCAAGCCGACCATGGTGTCAGTCTGGCGCAGGCGCGCCTGCGCCAGGTGCGCGAATTGCAGGCGCCACTGGCCGAGCAGGCCTTGCTGCAGGCCCGCATCAACCTTGGCAATGCGACCGCCCAGCTGCGACGGCTCGAATCCCTGCAGGCGCGCGGGTTCATCGGGATGGCCGCGCTCGATGATGCCCGCAAGGCGGCCGACCTGGCTTCCGCTCAAGTGATCTCGGCGACCCGACAGGTCGATGCGGTGTCCCAGCGGGGCAGCGATCAGGCGCTGGCGCAAGCCGCGCTCGCCCAGTCCCAGGCGGCGGCCAGACTGGCTCGGGTGAGGGCAGGCTACGCAGTCATCGCCGCGCCGACGGATGGCACGCTGATTGCCCGACATGTCGAGGCCGGCGACGTCGTCCAGCCTTCGCGCGTGCTGATGACCTTATCGCCTGCAGGGCGCACGCAGATCGTCCTGGCGATCGATGAAAAGAACTTGCGGCTGCTGGCTCCGGGCCAGCGCGCGCTGGCCTCGGCCGATGCCTATCCGTCCGAACCATTCGAGGCGCGGGTGGTCTACATCAACCCCGGTGTCAATGCCCAGACCGGCGCTGTGGAGGTCAAGCTCGATGTGCCGCGACCGCCACCGTCTCTGCGTCAGGACATGACGGTGTCGGTCAGCATCGAGGTGGCCCGTCACCCGGATGCGATCGTGATCGACAGCGAGGCGGTGCGTGAGGCTGATCGCGAGGCGCCGTGGGTGCTGCGCCATGAGGCAGGCCGCCTGCATCGAACGCCCGTGCGAATCGGCGCACGAAGCGGTGGGTATACCGAGGTGCTGGCGGGTCTCACTGCGGGTGACCGTGTGGCGCCAGCGGGGCCGCACTTTCGCGATGGCGATCGCATCCGGTCTGCGCCGGTTGGCGCATCGGACTGAAGGGGCTGGCGTGAACATCACCTGGCTGCCATTCGAGTGGATTGTGGCCGTTCGATTTCTGCGCGAAGGCCGACTCCAGACGCTCTTCATTCTGGGCGCGGTGGCGATCGGAGTGGGTGTCATCGTTTTTATGTCGGCACTGCTGGCCGGATTACAGTCCAACTTCATCCGGCGGGTGCTCTCGGCCCAGGCCCACATTCAGCTGTTGCCCTCGCCGGAGGCACCCAGAGCATTGCGGCGCGACGAAGCCTCTGGCGTGCAGACAACGCTGGGATCAATCATCCAGGCGCCCTTGCAGCGGGTGAGGTCGATCGACCAGTGGCAGTCGGTCGCAGCACAGATCCGGGCGATGCCTGATGTCATGGTGGTGGCGCCGGTTGCGGGCGGGTCGGCCTTGGCGGTGCGGGGCAGCGCCAGCCGTTCGATCTCGATCGCGGGCATCGATCCGGTCGACTATTTCCGGATTGTCGACATGAGCGACAAGATCGTGAGGGGAACGAGTCGTTTGTCGTCGACCGAAATCCTGATTGGCACCGAACTGGCGTCCGACCTCGGGCTGGGTGTGGGGGACAAGCTGCGGGTGAGTGCCGCCGGTGGTGTCGCCATCACCCTGTCGGTCGCCGGCATCATGGATCTGGGCAACAAGGGCGCCAATCAGCGGGTGACGTACATCGCACTGCATTCAGCGCAAAGCCTGTTCGGCTTGCCTGGCGGCGTCACCAGCCTCGAGGTCACAGTTCGCGATGTGTATGCGGCTCAGACCATTGCACAGCGCATCACGCGCCTGACGGGTGTGCAGGCCGACAGCTGGATCACCTCCAGTGCGCAGTTCTTTGCGGCCGTCAGCGCGCAGACGCTGGCCAATCGGGCGATTCGATTCTTTGTTGCGCTGTCGGTCGCATTCGGAATCGCCAGTGTCCTGGTGGTCTCGGTCGTTCAGAAGTCGCGCGAAATCGGCATCCTGCGGGCGATGGGCATTTCGCGTGGCCAGATCATGCGCGTCTTCTTGTTGCAGGGCGGGCTGCTCGGGCTGGGCGGCGCCGTGCTGGGATGCCTGATCGGGGCGGCGGCCCTGCTGGCCTGGCAGGGTTATGCCCGCAATCCGGACGGCACGCCCCTGTTCGCGCTGGAGTTCGATCCGGTCCTGTTTGCGACGGCACTGCTGCTGGCCTGCATCACCGGTATCGGGGCGGCCTATGCACCGTCCCTGCGGGCTGCACGGCTGGATCCGGTGGTGGCGATTCGTGGATGAGACATCCAGCGAAGTGGCCCGACACCGGGCCGATCCGCTTGCGTCGGCTGTTGTTCAGCTCGACGACGTGAGAAAGTCATTCAATCGGGGCACGCCCATCGAAACCGAAGTCCTGCACGGCATTGACCTCGTTTTGCCTCGTGGACAATTCTGTGCAGTGATGGGCCCCTCCGGTTCAGGCAAGAGCACCTTGCTGAACATCGTCGGTCTGCTCGATCGGCCCACCTCTGGGCGCCTGTGCATCTGCGGGGAGGACACGACCGTGCTCGACGACCAGGCACTCACCCGCTTGCGGGGTCTGAGCATCGGATTTGTCTTTCAGTATCACCATCTGATCTCGGCATTCACCGCGATCGAAAACGTGATGATGCCGATGCTGGGTCATGCGCACTTTCCGGATCCGCAGATGCGCGAGCGCGCGGCCGCTTTGCTGGCCGATGTCGAACTCGCACCCTGGGCTGATACGCCGGTCACCCAGCTCAGCGGGGGGCAGCAGCAGCGGGTCGCGCTCGCACGCGCGCTGGTGATGAACCCCGCCCTGCTGCTGGCTGACGAGCCCACCGGCAACCTGGACAGCCGCAGCGCCGATGCGGTTTTTGCCCTGTTACGGCGGTTCAACCGGGAACAGCACATGTCCGTGCTGTTCGTCACCCACAATGCCCTGCTGGCTGACCGATGCGACCGGACGATCCGGGTGGTCGATGGCGTGATCGGCGCGTGACCCTCGCGGCACCGGGTTGAGCGGCCGCTTCAGGTTACGATCCGGGTCATGCGCTCCGGTACAGCTGCCGCCTTCATCCGTTCACTCGCCCTCAGAAGGGTGTGGTGGATGCTGATGTTGCCGCTCGTGCAACTGATCGCGTCGGCTCACCTGATCTCGCACATCGAGGTCAAGGCAAGCGCTGACGATGATGCCCCGGTCGGGCTGCATCTGAGCCAGTGCGATGTCTGCCCGGTTGCCGCAAGCGCACTGGGTGGCGCACCGGCGATGGAGCCCGCGGCGCTCACGCATCCCAGGCTGGATGCCATGCCTCGTGCAGAGTCCTTCGTTGTCTGGGTCCTGCAGGCGGCTGATCAACCCTATCTGAGCCGAGCGCCGCCCGTCTTTTCGAGCTGAAGTCCTGTGTGTGCCTCTGGCCGATCCGGCAGGGGCGGTTTCAATCTGCTCGAAAAGGTCAAACATGAACCATTGCATCCGCGCAAGCGTCAGGCTTGCGCTGCTGGCGCTGTCCTGCGGCCCAGTGATCGGTCACGCCCAGGCGGTCAGCACACCGGCTGCATCCGCATCCGAAATTCAGCAACTGCGCAACGAACTCGAGGCGATCAAGGCCGGCTATGAAGCGCGAATCCGCGCGCTCGAGGCTCGGCTCGAAGCGGCCGCGCCGGGACCTGCATCGACCACAGTGCCCAGACCCAGCACCACTGCGCCCGCTGCGAGCACAACAGCGCCTTCGCCAAGCCCCGCAGCGCCGGCTTCAACCGCAGCAGCGCCCACGCCAGGCACCTTGGCCTTGGCTGCACCGTCCTCGGCCCCGACTGCCTCGAACGCCTTCAATCCCGCCATCGGTCTGATCCTGTCGGGCGGCTACACGCGGACTTCGCGGGATGCCGCCAGCGATGGCATCACCGGCTTTCCGTTTCCCAGCGGCGCGGTGCCGGGCCCCGGCCCGCGCGGCTTCAGTCTGGCCGAATCCGAACTGGGCATCTCGGCCAGCATCGACCCATGGTGGCGTGGCGCTGCATTCATTGCGCTGTTGTCTGACAACTCGGTCTCGATCGAGGAGGCCTTTGTGCAGACGACTGCGCTGGGCCACGGGATGTCGCTCAAGCTCGGACGCTTTTACTCGGGGATCGGATACCTGAACCCGCAGCATGCTCACAGTTGGGACTTCATCGACAACCCCCTGTCCTACAAGGCGCTGCTTGGCACGCAATACGGTGAGGACGGTGTCCAGCTGACCTGGGTGGCGCCGACCGAGCAGTACATCGCCATCGGACTCGAGCTGGGGCGGGGGCGAGGCTTCCCGGGCAGCGACTCAGACCGGAGGGTTGCAGGCATGACGGCGCTCACTGCACACACCGGCGGTGATCTCGGTATCAGCAGCACCTGGCGAGCGGGGGTTTCGGTGCTCGACGCCAAGGCCGACGATCAGGCACTCAGTCTGATGAATGGCTCGGGCTCAATGACCGATGCCCTGTTTTCCGGCAGCACCCGGGTCTGGGTGGTCGATGGTGTCTGGAAATGGGCGCCCAATGGCAATGCCGCGCGCATAAGTTTCAAGCTGCAGGGCGAGTACCTGTACAGCACACGCCGAGGTGACCTGACGGTGGATCCGACCGGCGCAGCAGTGCCTGGCAGCTATCGCGCGACACAGTCGGGCTGGTACCTGCAGGCCATTTATCAATTCGCGCCGCAGTGGCGTCTGGGATTGCGCACCGAGCGACTCGATCCCGGATCGGCAAGCGTCAGTTGGACCGACGCGGTCCTGGGCAGCACCTACCAGCCCAGCCGCGATTCATTGATGCTCGAGTTCAGGCAAAGCGAATTCAGCCGATTCAGGCTGCAGTACGCCCGCGACCGGACGCGCGAGGGGTTCACCGACAACCAGCTCTTTTTGCAGTACCAGATGAGCCTGGGCGCCCATGGCGCTCATCGCTACTGACGCCCCGCCTGAACGGAGTCGCGCATGAAGCAGTGTTGCCGGATTGCATTGGGGCTGGCGGTCGTGCTGTCCGCCTTGTTCGGGCAGGCGCAAGCCGCCCTGCGGGTCTTTGCCTGTGAGCCGGAGTGGGGGGCACTGGCGCGCGAGTTGGGCGGCGACCTCGTCGAGGTGTCGGTTGCCACGACCGCGCTGCAGGATCCTCATCAGATTCAGGCCAAGCCCAGCCTGATCGCACGGGCCCGCAATGCGGACCTGGTCGTGTGCACCGGCGCTGAACTCGAAGTGGGCTGGCTGCCGGTGCTGCTGCAGCAGTCGGGCAATGCGAAGGTGCAGCCCGGCCAGCCGGGCTACTTCGAGGCGGCGGCGGCGGTACGGATGCTGGATATACCGCGCAGACTCGATCGCTCGCAAGGCGATGTGCATGCGGCAGGCAATCCGCATATCCAGACCGATCCGCGCAATATCGAGCGGGTCGCACGCGCACTGGGTGCCCGAATGCAGCAGCTCGATGCAGCCCATGCCGAGCGTCATGCCCGCCAGCTCGAGGACTTCCTGAAGCGATGGCAGCAGGCGATCGAACGCTGGAACCTGCAGGCCGCGCCGCTGCGGGGCGTGGCTGTCGTTTCGCAGCACAAGGGCTTCGTGTACCTCTATGACTGGCTCGGCCTGAAGGAGGTCGCAGTGCTCGAGCCCAGGCCCGGTGTCGAACCCACCGTGTCCCACCTGCAGTCCGTGCAGGCTGCCTTGCGCGACACACCGGCCCGGATGGTTGTGTTCGGCGCCTATCAGGATCCGCGTGGGGCGGATTGGCTCAGCCGCAATGCAGGGATTCCGGCCGTGCGCCTGCCCTTCACCGTGGGCGGCACCGACGCAGCCCGGGATCTGTTTGGCCTGTTTGACGACACGCTCGCGCGGCTGCTCGCCGCCGGCAAGAAGTGAGCGCGCAATGTTGAACTGGACTGCGATCGATCCCGGCCTGCTGGGGCCGGCCTTCATTGCCGGTGTGCTGGTGCTGGCCACGCACGTGGTGCTGGGCATCCAGGTGCTCGATCGCGGGATCGTGTTCATTGATCTTGCCATTGCGCAGATGGCCAGCCTGGGGGTGATCGTGGCCGACACGTTCGGTCTGCCCGAGGGCGGGGTCTGGATGCAGGCTTGCGCCGTGGTCGCTGCACTGCTCGGTGCGGCCCTGCTGACCTGGACGGAGCGCAGGGCGCCGCGTCAGCAGGAGGCGCTGATCGGTGGCGCATTCGTGCTGGCGACCTGCGCCGGCATCCTGTTGGTGTCCGGCAATCCGCATGGCGGCGAGCATCTCAGGGACTTGTTGATTGGCCAGATTCTCTGGGTGGACACCCCGCAATTGCTCGGTCTGGCGGCTGTCACGGCAGCGCTGCTCATGGCGATGCGCGCCGGATGGCTTCGGCGCCTCGGGCGTTTCGGGTTTTACGGTGCATTTGCGCTGGCCGTCACCGCCTCAGTTCAGGTGGTGGGCGTCTATCTGGTCTTTGCCAGCCTGATCTTTCCGGCGCTGGGCACGCTCGGCCAGGATGGATCCCGCCGCCATCTCGTTGCGCTGGTCAGCGGGATTGCAGGCTATGCATCGGGCCTGGTGTTGTCGGCGCTGTTCGATCTGCCATCAGGCGCAGTGATCGTCTGGACGCTGGCGGCTTGCGCCCTGATCTGCACAGGGCTGCGGTTAGTATCCTCCCCTGGAGGAGACTCGCATGCCGATGAAAGACGACATTGATCGCCTGCTCGATCAGGCGGTAAAGGCTGGTGATGTGCCGGGGGTGGCCGCCATGGTTGCCACCAGCGAAGAGACACTCTATTCGGGCGGATTTGGTGAATGCCGGCTCGGTGACGGGGTGGCAATGACGCCCGACACCGTCGTGGCAATTGCCTCGATGACCAAAGCCCTGACCTCAACCGCCGCGCTGCAACTGGTGGAGCAGGGTCGTCTTGCGCTGGATGCGCCTGCCTTGCGCATCCTGCCGGAGCTGGCGGCAGTGCAGGTCCTGACCGGGTTCGATGCCGAGGGCAGGCCGCAGACCCGTGCGCCCAAACGCCCGATCACGCTGCGCCACCTGCTCACGCACAGTGCCGGCTTCGGTTATGAGATGTGGAATCCCGACATCAGGCGATACAAGTCGGTGATGAACATTCCCGCGGTTCACACCCGCACGAATGCGTCGCTTCGTACGCCACTGATCGCGGATCCGGGCGAGCGCTGGGAGTACGGCACCAACACCGACTGGGCAGGCAAACTGGTCGAGGCGGTGAGCGGCAAGGATCTCGAACAGTATTTCCGTGACCATCTGTTCGAGCCATTGGGCATGCACAGCAGTGCCTACCAGCCGACGCCGGCCATGCGCGAACGCATGGCTGTCCTGCACCGCAGAGGCCCTGACGGTCAGCTCACTGCGATCACGCCAGCGCCGTCTCCTCATCCGGATGCGGTGCCTCTGGGCGGAGGGGGCCTGTATTCGACCGCGGCCGATTACCTCAAATTCATGCGCATGATCCTGAACCACGGCGCACTGGGTGGCGAGCGGGTGCTGCGTCCGGAGACGGTGGCCCTCATGGGCCTGAATCACATGGGTGACTGCCGGGTGCACGAGCTCAAGACGCTCGACCCGACCCTGTCCAACGATGCTGAATTTTTCCCTGGCGTGCCCAAGGCCTGGAGCCTGGCATTCCAGATCAATCTGCGCGAGGCACCTACGGGGCGGGCTGCTGGCTCGATGTCCTGGGCGGGTCTGAGCAACTGCTATTACTGGATCGACCCGGTCAACGATGTGGCGGGCGTGTACATGACACAGATCTTCCCCTTCGCGGATGCCAAGTCGCTGCCGCTGTTCAATGACTTCGAGCAGGCTGTCTACAAGGGGCTGAAATGAGCGTCACGCCACGGGTTGTGCGATTCGATTCATGGGTCAATGCCGCGTTCGACGAACGCCTTCGATCCGAGCCGGACATTGAGCTGCAGGTCCATGCCATGCCGGGTTCGCCTGAGCAGACGCATCAGCTGCTGGCGCAGGCCCATGTGTTTCATGTCTCGGCCGCCAAGGACGAGATCCCGTCGCATGTGTTCGTGACCGACACCCTGCTTGCGGCCTGCCCGTCATTGCTGTGCGCCTCCTCGTATGGCGCGGGCTTTGACCCGATCGATGTGCAGGCCTGCACACGGGCCGGCGTGGCGGTGGTCAACCAGTCGGGCGGCAATGCGGTGTCGGTGGCCGAGCACACGCTCGGGCTGATGCTGTCGGTGTCGCACCGGATCGCCGAGAGCGACCGGCGCTTGCGCCGCGAGCGCGGCTTTTCGCGCGAGGCGCTGACCGGCACCGAGATGGCCGGCAAGACCATCGGCCTGGTGGGTCTGGGCAACATCGGCCGACGGGTGGCTGCGCTGGCCAAGGCTTTCGGGCTGAACGTGCTGGCCTTCGACCCGCTGCTTTCGACTGATGAGATTCGCAGCCGCGGCGCCGAACCTTCGTCGCTTGAGTCCCTGCTCGAGCGGTCTGACTATGTGTCGCTGCACTGCCCCCGGGATGCCTCGACTCGCGGCATGATCGACGCACGCGCGTTTGCCCGCATGAAGCCGGGTGCGGTGTTCATCAGCACGGCACGCGGTGGCATCCACGATGAAGCCGCTCTGGGGCAGGCGATCGCGTCGGGCCATCTGGCGGGTGCCGGCCTCGATGTCTGGGATCAGGAGCCGCCCCCGCTGGACCATCCGCTGCTGAGCTGCGACACCGTGGTCGCCACCTTTCACACGGCAGGCGTGACGCATGAGGCGCGCCGCAACATGGCCAGCATTTCGGCCGATCAGATCGTGCGGCTGCTGCACGGCGAGCGTCCGCCGCGCCTGATCAACCCGGAGGTCTGGCCCCGGTATCTGGAACGATTTGAAGCCATCCTGAGGAGACCCGCATGATCGCCACGAAAAGACAGACCCTGAAGACCCTTGCCCTGGCCAGCACCTCGATGCTGGCGGGCGTGCACGGTACGGCACGGGCCGCCTACCCCGATCGCCCCATCAAGATGCTCATCGCCTATTCCGCCGGCGGCGCCACCGACGTGATGGCCCGGGCAATGGCCCCCTTCATCGAGAAGTATCTCGGCGGCGGTGCCCGACTGGTGATCGAGAACCGAACCGGCGCAGGCGGTGGGATCGGTTTCACCCAGCTGGCTGCAGCACCGGCCGATGGATACACGATCGGATTCATCAACACCCCCAACGTGCTGACCATCCCGATCGAGCGCAAATCGCCCTTTCACTGGGAGAACTTCGATCTGATCGGCAATGTGGTGGATGATCCGGGCAATTTCTCGGTGCTGGCAGACAGCCCGGTGCGCACCCTGGATCAGCTTGCGGCCTATGCCAAGTCCCGCCCGGGGCAGGTCACGGTTGGCACGACCGGTGTCGGCTCGGATGATCACCTGGCCATGCTGTATTTCGAGCGCATCGCCGGCGTGAAGATGAATCACGTGCCATTCAAGGGCGCGGCCGACGTGCGTGCAGCCACGCTGGGTCGTCAGATCGATGTTGCGGCCGTGAATATCGGTGAAGCGATGCAGGCGATCAAAGGCGGCTCACCCTTTCGCAATCTTGGGCAGATGAGCCAGACTCGCACCGACATCGCGCCCGATGTGCCGACCTTCAAGGAGCAGGGCTACAACATCGAGATGTCTTCCCTGCGCGGCATTGCTGCGCCCAAGGGCCTGCCTGCCGATGTGCGCGAGCGGCTGGTCAAGGCGGTTGAGCAGACCTGTACCGATCCGGAATTCCTGAAGATCGCAGCCGGCCTGTTTACTCAGATGCGGTATCTCGGACCCACGCCCTATCGCACGCTGCTGCGCGACACCGAGGCGGGATTCAAGCAGCTCTGGAACGAGATGCCCTGGGGCGACAAGTGATGACTCCGACTGACCTCACCGAAGCGAACGATTCAATCTTTTTACGGAGCCAACCATGATTCATGTCGTCGCCATCATCACCGCCTTGCCCGGCCAGCGCGCCACCATCCTCGAGGCCTTCAAGGCCAATGTGCCGAATGTGCATGCCGAAGCGGGCTGCATCGAATATGGCGCAGTGGTCGATGCCGATCCGGGCACGGCCACCATGACGCCGGCCGGCCCAGACACCTTCATGGTGATCGAGAAATGGGCCAGTCTGGATGCGCTCAAGGCGCATGCAGCAGCCCCGCACATGGCCGACTATGCCGCCCGCACCCGCCCGCTGGTCGCGAATCGGGTGGTGCATGTGCTGTCGCCGGTGTGAGTCAGGCGCGGTCAGTGCGTCGCATAAATCGCCCGTGATGCCCAGCCACCGACGAAGGCACGGCCGCTGATCGTTCGGGCTGCGTCCATGTCGGCGGCCGAACCCGCCTGGCGCGCGGCGCGATAGCAAAAAAGCTGCAGGACTTCCTGCTGCGCGTGGCTGCCACCGAGCTCGGCCAGGCGGGGCAGGATCGGGCGAATCTGGTCAACAGCCGACTGTGCCTGGCCGGTGTGCAACTGGACCATGGCCTGGCACAGCGGCAGGGCCAGTTCAGCGACCTGCGGTGCGATGTCGTCTTCGCTTGCGCCGAATTCACGCATCGCCGACAGCATCTCGTGCGCCGACTGCTCGCGGCCATCGGCCAACAGGGCCAGCATGAAGTGCGGCAGGGTGAAGGGCGACAGGCAATCGCCGATTCGCGATGCGGCCTGGTCGGCCAGCTCCCGCCACCGATCGCCGGTCTGGACACCGAGGTGTTCGAGTCGGTAAAGCGCCGAGACCGCATTTTGCACATCGATGTACAGATCGGGCTGGGCCTGCGTCAGCGGCGAGTCGAGCTTGCGAAAGCGGGTGTCGTAGAGGGCCAAGGGGGTGGCTGTGTCGCCCAGGGCGATGTGCATCAGCGACCGGTGCCACCACAGGTGATGCACCAGGTTGCTGCCGCGAGCCCAGTGCGTGCTGAGGCCCTCGAGCCAGTCGATGCCCTCGGCATGCCGGCCCTGCATTTCAAGCACATGGGCGATGGCATGGGTGCCCCAGATGTCGGCAGGGTCGAGCGCCACGGCCGCCCGCCCCAGGCGCTCGGCCTGCTCATACTGACCGCATTCCTCCAGGGAAAACGCTTCGCATGACAGCAGCGTGCCCCAGCCGGCCAGGCCTTCATGCCAATGCGGGCGCACCTGTCTGACCGAAGCCAGCATCGCCTGGGGACGTCCGAGCCAGAACAGGTTGAAGTGGGCCAAGCGAAACGCCAGCACGTCGGTCGGATCATCGCGCAGGATCTGATCCCAGAGCGCCAGCGCACGCTCGATCCTGCCATCGACCCAGGCCGACAGGGCCTCGGCATGCAAACGCTCGCGCGGACTGGCCTGCGCGCTCAGGCGCTGCGCCTGCGCCGCCGCTTTCGCAGCAACCGGCACGAGCGCCTTCTTGAATCCGAGCAGCAGCAGATAGCCCTTCAGGCATTGCCCCATCGCAAAATCGGGCTCGGCCGCCAAGGCGTCAAAGAGCGGTTGCGTCGACTCGATCTCATAGGCGAGATAGCGTCTCAAGGTTTCGTTGAAGGCAGCGCCTGCCGCGTCGGATGGCGCGCTCAGGGCAAGA
>CAIXXI010000131.1 GCA_903923345.1 uncultured Burkholderiales bacterium
CGCCTGCAGCACCCGATCAGGGGCTGATTCTGTTTGGCCATGGCGCACGCGATCCGCGATGGGCTGACACCCTCCATGCGATCGCCGAGCGATGTCGTGGCAGGTCGCCGCAGCTCGCGGTCAGTTGTGCCTTTCTGGAGTTCATGACCCCGGATCTGGGCCAGGCGATTGACGACATGGCCGCGCGCGGCGTGACCCGGCTTCTGGTGGCTCCGGTCTTTCTGGCCGCCGGAGGCCATGTCCTGCGTGACCTTCCGGATCGGCTCAAAGAGGTCGCGCTGCGTCATCCGAAGCTTCACATCCAGGTGGGCGCAGCCTTGGGCAGCGTGCCTTCGGTGATCGATGCGATGGCCCAGGCGTGCTTGCAGGATCTCGCAGAGGGAACGCCGAGTTCCGACACAGTTGATGAGTCAGTGCAGAAAGCACTGGACTCAAGATGACGGTTTAGCTAAAGTCCCGGCGAACTTCAGTGAATCGCACACAGTGCAGCGCTGAAATCAGGTTTACGAGGAGGAGGAGAGGCAGCGTACGTCTGCCATTCAGGGCGCACGGTGACGGGCGCCTTTTTTCTTTCTGTTCGAAGCATTGATGCCGGGTGCGGTGTCCATCCCTGGGGAGTGAACGTGATGAAGGCTGGCGATTTCAAACGATTCGGCTTTGCCTCGCTGATGGTCGGACTGCTGAGTTTTACAGCGCCTGCGTCAGCTCAGGTGGTTCTGGCGACATCCAGTTGGCTCGGACCCAACCATATCCTGTCGCAGACGCAGGTGAAGTGGTGCGATGAGGTGCGGCAGGCCACTTCTAGCCGGGTGCGCTGCAATGTGCTGCCCAAGCCGGTGGTTGCGCCAGCGGCCACCTTCGATGCGGTGCGCGACGGGCTCGCGGACCTTTCGTTCAGCGTTCACGGCTACACGCCGGGGCGTTATGTTGCGACCCAGATGGTCGAGCTTCCCTTCATGGGTGATTCGGCCGAAGCGACCTCGGTGGCGTATCAGCGCATCCATGACCGGTATCTGTCGGCATTGGGTGAGCACAAAGGCCTGAAGGTCCTGTCCGTGTTCACCCATGGCCCGGGAATTGTCTTCAACACTCGACGCCCCTTGAATGGCCTGGCTGACATGCAGGGCCTGAAATTCCGTGTCGGGGGCGGTGTAGTCAATGAGGTGGGCAAGGCCATCGGCGCCAATGTCACCTTGAAGCCTGCGCCCGAATCCTATGAGCTGGTTTCTTCGGGCGTGATGGACGGTGTGTTTTTTCCGGCTGAATCCATCGAGTCGTTCAAGCTCGAGAAACTGATCAAGTACAAGACCACGTTTCCGGGTGGCCTGTACAACACCAGTTTTGCGCTCGTGATGAACGAGGCGACCTGGAACCGGATCGGCAAGGCTGATCAGGATGCGATCACCAAGCTCAGTGGTGAGCATGCCGCGCGCATGTTCGGTCGGGGCTGGGACTCGGTCGATCGACGTGGTAATGCCTTTATGCAGGCCAACGGGGTCGATTCATCACAGGCCAGCAAGGCATTTGTCGAAGAGGTCAGGAGCAAGACGCTGCCGCTCGAGCAGAAGTGGGTCGCGGATGCAAAGGCCAAAGGGCTTGCGAATCCGGAGCAGGTGCTCAAGGCCTATCGTGCGGAAATTGCCAGGCAATAAGGGCTGCGGCTCCAGAGTCGAGTCGGGCATGCGCTGTGCCCAATCGAGGCGCTGATGCGCTTCGTTGAGCGAGGCCTGGGCTTGCTGGCTGCGGCCTGCCTGTTCGGCATGATGACCCTGACCTTCGTGGATGTGCTGGGCCGCAAGCTGCTGGAACGGTCCTTGCCCGGAGGCCTGGAACTGACCGAGCTGATGATGCTGGGTCTGATCTTTTCGGCAATGCCCCTGACCTCGCTCAAGGGTGAGCATGTGTTGTTCGATCTGCTCGATCGATCACTGCCTCGGGCACTGCGATCGGTTCAGGGTCTGATCTCGAACCTGATCTGCGCGGCGCTGATGGCGGGCGGTGCATGGCTGGTTTTTCAGCGCGCCAGCCGGGTCTCGCTCGAAGGCGACACCACCGCTCAATTGTTGTTACCTCTGGCGCCGTTTTTTAATGCGGTGTGGGTCATGCTGGTGGTCACTGCCGGCGTTCACCTGGTTCTGGCCTTCAGGCCCGATTCGGATGGCGATGATGACCTGACCCCAGGCGCGCTGTGAGCCGGACATGATCGAAGCACTGCTCGGTTTTGCCGCCATGTTCGCGCTGATGATCCTGCGTGTGCCGATCGCCTTGAGCATGGGCTTCGTCGGATTCGTGGGCCTTGCCCTCATCCGCTCCTGGCCAGCTGCGTTGGCAGCCACCACCACCGAAATTCTTGATGTCGCGAAGTACACGCTCTCGGTCGTGCCGCTGTTCGTGCTGATGGGCAATTTCGTGACCCGCGCCGGCATGTCGCGCGAGCTGTATCACGCTGCCTACACATTCATTGGGCATCGGCGCGGCGGACTGGCGATGTCCACCGTCGCGGCCTGCGCAGGGTTTGGTGCGATCTGCGGATCGTCGATTGCAACCACCGCGACCATGGCCAGGGTTGCCATGCCCGAGATGCGCCGCTTCGGATATCGCGATTCATTTGCGGCCGGTGCCATTGCAGCGGGCGGCACATTGGGCATCCTGATTCCGCCCTCGGTGATCATGGTGCTCTACGCGATCATGACCGAGCAGAGCATCGGTGCGCTGTTTGCAGCGGGGGTTGTTCCCGGTTTGCTGGCCACCGGGTTTTACATCGCTGCGGCTGCGATCGTGACCCGGCGGCATCCCGAACTCGGCCCGCCCGGCGCGCGTTCAAGTTGGGCAGAGCGTCTGCTGGCCTTGCGAAATATCTGGGGCGTGCTGGTGCTGTTCGGCATCGTGATGGGCGGCATGTACGGAGGCTGGTTCACGCCGACCGAGGCCGCCGGAATCGGCGCAATGGGCGGCTTTCTGTTTGCGCTGGCGAGAGGGCAGATGTCATGGGCCGTCCTGATCGACATCCTCGTCCAG
>CAIXXI010000132.1 GCA_903923345.1 uncultured Burkholderiales bacterium
CGCAATGAACCGCGCGGCGTGGGCGGCATCTTCTTCGACGACTTTCATGCACTGGGCTTCGATCGTTCATTCGAGATGATGAGAAGCGTCGGCGACGCCTTCCTCACCGCGTATGCACCGATCGTCGAGCGCCGCAAGGACACCCCCTACGGTGAACGCGAGCGCGACTTCCAGGCCTATCGGCGGGGCCGTTACGTCGAATTCAATCTGGTCTTCGATCGCGGCACGCTGTTCGGACTGCAATCAGGCGGGCGCACCGAATCCATCCTGGTCTCGATGCCGCCGATCGTGAAATGGCGCTATGCCTGGCATCCGGAACCCGGATCGCCGGAGGCCAAGCTCTACGACACCTTCCTGCAGCCCCGCGAATGGGTGTGAGCCCAGCGCGCAGGCGCACGATCGGGCTTGTCGGCGGCACCTTCGACCCGCCCCATGTGGGACACCTTGCGCTGGCCCGTTCGGCTCGCGATGCGCTGCTGCTCGATGAAGTCCGGTTCATCCCGACCGGACGCTCCTGGCAGAAACCCGGCAGCGGCGCCGATGCCCGGCAGCGTCTGGAGATGGTCAGCCTGATGCTCGGTGAGGTCGCTCCTGAAGAGCGCCTGTATGTCGATGGCCGCGAAGTCGGGCGTGAAGGCCCCAGCTATACCGTCGAAACCTTGACCTCCCTGCGGGCCGAACTCGGCGCCGAGGTGTCTCTGGTGCTCATCCTGGGCAGCGACCAGCTTCACAACCTGCCCACCTGGCACCGCTGGCAGGACCTCTTTGCGCTGGCCCATATCGCAGCCACACAGCGCGAGCGGATCGAACTCACCGGCCTGCCCGCAGAAGTCGAGGCGATGCTCGATGCACGCGGTCGCGACGCGCTGCCGAATGCGCCCTGCGGCAGCATCGTGTTCTTCCGGATGCCTGCGGTGCCGGTGTCGGCCACGGCGCTGCGTGCTCAACTCGAAGCCGGACAGCGCCCCGATGGTCTGTCGCCGTCATGTGTTCTCGACTATATTGCCTCGCACCGGCTGTATCGCCGGCCTTGAAACCGCTGCACACCTGGCAGCCCTGATGGACCCCCGATGGATCTGAAGAAACTTCAACGACTCGTGATCGACGCACTCGAAGACGTCAAGGCACATGACATCAAAGTCTTCGACACCACGCCGCTCACCAGCCTGTTCGATCGGGTGATCATCACCAGCGCCACCTCGAATCGCCAGAGTCGCGCGCTCGCGGCCAGCGTGCGTGACGCCGTCAAGGACAAAGGCGGCGACGTCATTTCGGTCGAGGGCGAGGACACCGGCGAATGGGTCCTGGTCGATCTCGGGGACATCGTCGTGCACATCATGCAGCCGGCCGTGAGGGCCTACTACAACCTCGAGGAAATCTGGGGCGGTAAACCGGTTCGAGTCAAACTGCTCGCGGCCAGCACCCCGCGGGCTGCGCCCTGAGCCGCAACCGAGCGTTTTTCGCGGACCGGATCTCGACATGCTGCTGCGGGTGATCGCGGTCGGCCACAAGATGCCGCGCTGGGTCGACGAGGCGGTCGACGAGTTTTCCAGGCGCATGCCCCCTGAGCTGCGTCTTGAATGGAAGCCGGTCAAGGCCGAGACCCGCACTTCAGCTGGCACGCCCCAGCAGTGGAAGGAGCGCGAAGCGCAGCGCATCCGGGACGCCCTGCCGCCAGCCGCCCGGCTGGTGATGCTGGATGAACGCGGCGCGAACCTCGACAGCGAAGGCCTGGCAGCACGGCTGACCTCATGGCAGCGCGAGGCACAACCGGTCGCCATGATGATCGGAGGGCCGGACGGTCTGGACGACTCACTGAAGGCTGCAGCCCATGAATCGCTTCGGCTGTCGTCGCTGACCCTGCCGCATGCACTGGTCCGGGTGATTCTGGCCGAGCAACTGTATCGGGCCTGGTCGATCAACGCGGGCCATCCTTACCATCGTGAATAAGTCCGCCGATTTCATCTGGCTCGCTTCGCAAAGCCCGCGCCGACAGGAGCTGCTCACGCAGATCGGCGTTCGCTTCGAGCTGCTGCTGGCAGGCCCAGAAGAAGATGCCGAGGCACTCGAAGTGCATCGGCCCGGCGAGTCACCCACGCAGTATGTCGAGCGGGTCGTACTCGACAAGGCGCGAGCCGCCACCGCGCGGCATGCAGCGCGTGAGCTGCCTTCGGCACCGATTCTTGTTGCCGACACCACGGTGGCGATCGGTGGCAGCCTGCTGGGCAAACCGTCCGATCCAGCTGAGGCCAAACAGATGCTGGCGCAGCTGTCAGGTCGTTCGCACCGGGTCCTGACTTCGGTTGCGGTGGTCCGCAGATCACGAATCGATCAACTGACCCGGATCTCCAAGGTCCGGTTTGCGCGGATGACCGCTGCGCAAATCGATGCCTATGTGGCCAGCGGCGAGCCCTTCGGCAAGGCCGGCAGCTATGGGATCCAGGGTCGGGCAGCCGCCTTCGTGCGGGCGATCGAGGGCAGCTACTCCGGTATCATGGGCCTGCCCCTTCATGAGACCGCAACGCTGTTGCGCCGCGCAGGCATCGAGACAGCTCCCGCACCATGACCGAAGACATTCTGGTGAATGTGTCCGCCTTCGAAGTCCGGGTGGCACTCGTGCAGCAAGGCGCAGTTCAGGAATTTCACCTGGAACGCAGTGCCTCGCGCGGCATGGTCGGCAACATCTATTTCGGCAAAGTGGCTCGCGTGCTGCCGGGCATGCAGTCGGCCTTCATCGATATCGGCCTTGATCGCGCCGCCTTCCTGCATGTTGCCGATCTCTGGCAGACGCGCGGCAATCCGCAGGCCACACCGATCGAAAAGCTGCTCTACGAGAGCCAACCCTTGCTGGTTCAGGTGATCAAGGATCCGATCGGCACGAAGGGCGCGCGCTTGTCGACGCAACTCAGCATCGCCGGACGCATGCTGGTTTACCTGCCTCAGGATCCGCATATCGGTGTGTCGCAGCGCATCGAGAGCGAGGCCGAACGTGCGCAACTGCGCGAGCGCATCCAGCGCCTCATGCCGGCTGACGAGAAGGGCGGTTTCATCGTCCGCACCATGGCCGAGGATTCCACCGAAAGCGAGCTGGCTGCCGACATCGACTACCTGCGCACCCGATGGCGCCAGATCCTCGAATCGAGCAAGACGCATCCGCCCCCATCGCTGCTGTATCAGGAACTGAGCCTGACCCAGCGGGTGCTGCGCGACATTGCGGGCGAGCACACCACCGGCATCATCGTCGACTCACCGTCAGCCCTGGAAGAACTGCAGTCCTTTGCGGGCATCTACATGCCCTCTCTGCTGGGCAAGTTGCGTCGCCACGCAGGCGACCGACCGCTGTTCGACCTGCATGGTGTGGAGGAAGAACTTGAACGCGCGCTCTCCCGCCGGGTCGACCTCAAATCGGGCGGCTATCTGATCATCGATCAGACTGAAGCCATGACCACGATCGATGTCAACACCGGCGGCTTCGTCGGTGGTCGCAATTTCGACGACACCGTGTTTCGCACCAACCTCGAGGCGGCCCATGCCATCGCACGGCAATTGCGGGTGCGCAACCTCGGCGGCATCGTGATTGTCGATTTCATCGACATGCACAACACCGAGCACCGCGATGCCGTGCAGTCCGAACTGCGCAAGGCGCTCGATCGGGATCACACCAAGACCACGGTCAACGGGTTCACCTCGCTGGGGCTGGTCGAAGTCACCCGCAAGCGCACCCGGGAATCACTCGCACATATCCTGTGCGAACCCTGCGCGACCTGCGCGGGCAAGGGCGTGATTCGCACCGCCCGCACGGTCGCCTTCGGGATCATGCGCGAGATCCAGCGCGAAGCCCGCCAGTTCAATCCGCGCGAGTTCCGCATCCTGGCCTCGCAGTCGGTGATCGACCTGTTCCTCGAAGAGGAATCACAGCACCTGGCTGCACTGGGCGACGCGATCGGCAAGCCGATTTCGCTGCAGGTCGAGAACCTGTATTCGCAGGAGCAGTACGACATCGTTCTGATGTAGTGCGTGACTTTCAAGCCTCTGCCACGCTCGACTAAACTCATCGAACGAGACACCCCTTCATATCCCGGAAAACCCCTATGAAACGAGCCGCGATCGTCAGCCCTCTTCGAACCCCCATCGGCGCCTTCGGCGGATCGCTCAAGAGCGTACCGGTCGAGGAGCTCGGCGCCAGTGTGGCGCGCGCGGTCATCGAGCGCAGCGGACTCGACCCGGCTCGCCTTGACGACGTGGTGTTCTCGCAAAGTTATGCCAATGGCGAGGCGCCCTGCACCGGCCGCTGGGTCGCGCTGCAGGCGGGCTTTCCGATTGAAGTCGCTGGCATGCAGCTGGATCGTCGCTGCGGCGGTGGTCTGCAGTCGATTGCCACTGCCGCGATGATGGTCCAGACCGGGGCGGCCGACGTGGTCATGGCCGGTGGCGTCGAGAGCATGAGCAATGTCGAGTACTACACCACCGACATGCGCTGGGGCTCACGCTCGGGCACGGTCAAATTGCACGATCGCCTGGACCGCGGTCGCGAGCGCTCGCAGCCCGAGCATCGCTTCGGCAAGATCAGCGGCATGATCGAGACCGCCGAGAACCTGGCCCGTCAGTACCACATCAGCCGAGACGAAGCCGATGCCTTCGCGGCACGCAGCCATCAGCGCGCAGCAGCGGCCTGGGCAGAGGGCAAATTCGACCAGGAAGTGGTGCCGGTCTCGGTGCCGCAACGTCGCGGCGATCCAGTCGTGGTGGGCCGTGATGAAGGCATTCGTGCCGAGACCACCGCGCAATCCCTGGCCGGCCTGAAGCCGATCATGAAGGACGGCACCGTGACTGCCGGCAACGCCAGCCAGCAAAACGATGCGGCCGCTGCCTGTCTCGTCGTGGCCGAAGACAAACTCGCCGAGCTGGGTCTGGAGCCGATCGGCTGGCTGGTCGGCTGGGCGGTGGCTGGATGCGAGCCCGGCTGCATGGGCATCGGCCCTGTGCCTGCCGTCGAAAAGCTGATGCGCCGCACCGGCATGCGATTCGACCAGATGGACCTGATCGAACTCAACGAAGCCTTTGCCTGTCAGGCCCTCTCAGTGCTCAAGGGCTGGGGCAGCAGCCTGTCGGAACTCGACGGCCGCCTGAACGTCAACGGCTCGGGCATTTCGCTGGGCCACCCGGTCGGTGCCACCGGCGTGCGGATCATGACCACGCTGATGTACGAAATGCAGCGACGCGGTGCCCGCTACGGCCTGGAGACCATGTGCATCGGCGGTGGCCAGGGCATTGCCGCGATCTTCGAGCGTGCCTGATACCGACTGCCTGACCGCCTCTGCCCACATCACACCACACACCACACCCATCAGGAGTGCTCACATGACTGCACCACTGCGTTCGGCCAACGATGCCCAGCCGACCGTCCCCGAATTGAACCGTCGCCGCCTGCTGGGGCTGGCAGCCGCTGTCCCATTGACGGCTCTGCCCGGCTGGTCCAGTGCACAGACCTCGACGTTCACACCGAACGTCGGTCAGCAAGGCAAGGATGTGATCTGGGTGCCCACGCCGGATGCACTGGTCAACCGGATGCTGCGCATGGCCCAGGTGACGTCAAACGACTTCGTGGTCGACCTCGGATCAGGCGACGGCAAGATCGTGATTGCGGCCGCTCGCGATTTCAAGGCACGGTCATTGGGCGTCGAATTCAACGCAGACATGGTCGGCCTGTCCCGACGCAATGCCCAGGCTGCCGGCGTCGATCAACTGGCCCGCTTCGAGCAGGGCGACATCTTCACCTTTGATTTCACCCAGGCAACGGTGGTCACCATGTACCTGTTGCCCGGACTGAACCTGAAACTCCGACCGCAACTGCTTCGCATGCGCCCGGGCACGCGCCTGGTCACGCATCAGTTCACCATGGGCAGCTGGGAGCCGGATGACAGCAGCAACGTTGAGAATCGGCCCGGCTATCTCTGGATCGTGCCGGCACCGGTCGGTGGCGGCTGGAAGATGACCACGACTGACAGCGCAGGAGCTCGGGAAGCGACGGTCCGGTTCACGCAGGCATTCCAGCAGGTCGGGGGCACCGTCACCATGGGCACGATGGATGCACGCATCCGTGCCCCACGCCTCAGCGGTGATCTGCTCAGCTTCGAACTGATGGACGAGCGCGGCACGCTGCGCTCGTATTCAGGTCGGGTCGCCGGTGATCGGATCGAGGGCAATACCCGCGCGGTCGATGGCAGCGAAGGGCGTTTCTTCGCGACCCGCACAGGACCGGGCACACCGGTCGATGGCGGCCGGGACTGACCCTTCGCAATCAGGAGCAGCCCGGCCGGCAGCTCACTGCTGCGCCGGGTCTGCCCAGACTCAGCACTGCTTCAGGCCTTCTTCTCGCGCGGCACCCGACCCATCAGATAGAACTCCGGGTTGGGCATCATGCCCACGGCATTGGCCAGCCGATTCGACATGGCGAAAAACGCGGCAATCGAGGCAATGTCCCATGCGTCCTCGTCAGTGAACCCGTGTGCATGCAGTTCTCTGAAGTCAGGGTCGTCAATCGCGCGTGAATCCAGCGCGATCTTCATGGCGAAGGCAATCATGGCGTGCTGCCGCGGGGTCAATGCCGCCTTGCGCCAGTTGATGGCCAGCTGATCGGCGATCAGCGGATCCTTCTGATAGATCCGCAGGATCGCGCCATGCGCCACCACGCAATACAGGCAATTGTTGGCGCCGCTGGTGGCCACCACGATCATCTCCCGCTCGCTCTTGCTCAGGCCGCCTTCCTTGAGCATCAGCGCATCGTGATAAGCCACGAATGCGCGAAATTCTTCAGGCCGTCGGGCCAACTTCAAAAAGACGTTCGGAACGAAGCCGGCTTTCGACTGAACGGCCAGCAGGTTGTCGCGAATATCGGCTGGCAGGCCGTCGAGTTGCGGCAGCGGAAATCGATCAGTGCTCATCGGGACCCTCAATGATTCGATGTGAAGCCCGCGAGGCTACACCATCGCCTCAACCGCCTCGCCAGCTTCTGGGCGGTGCAGGCGGCGCACCCGGAGGAGGGGCAGGCGGCGGCGAGGATGTCGCACCAGACCCGGACGCCCCTGCAGCCGGCGCTCCGGACATCACCCCAGGCGGCGGTGCAGGCGGTGCTCCCGGCGGAGGCAGGGGCGGCATGGCCCCTTGAGGCGCCACACTGGGTGACGGTGCCGGCCGATAGGCACCGGCAGGCGCAATGACCGTTCCCACCACCGGAACCTTGTGGCCGGCGGCATACATGCACTGAACATAGTTCTGGTCATAGGCGCGCTGCGTCGTCGCAGCCGCAACCGGCGCATTGCCAGCGCCAACCGCGCTGCCGGTGATCATTCCGACACCGGCTCCGACACCGGCGCCCTGAGATCCGCCCAGCGCGGCTCCGGCCAGCGCACCGATGGCCGCGCCACCCACCACGCCTGCGGCGACCGAGGTATTGGCAGCCTGTGCAGCCGTCTGGCCACCGCTGCCGCCCAAGGCACGTTGACGACACACCGCATCGTCGTACCGGAACTGTTCGAGGCTGCGCTGGCTACCCGGCATGGCGGTCAAGCTGGGCCCGGTCGGTCCGGTCGCACATCCCACCAGGGCAAGCAGCGCCAGACCCGCCCCCCATCGAGGCGAACGAAGGCAAACGCGGTGCAATGCTTCAGTCGTGCTCATGCTGTCGGCTCCCTGTCATTCATTCCTGAGGCCGAGGCGCGACCGGCTGCCATCCTGCCGGACACTCCGAAACCTGCGGGTACCAGCCCTGAGGTTCACCGCACCAGTACCAGTAGCCCGATGCGGGCGCCTGCTGGGCCTGTTCGCCCTCCGAACTTCGCTCGATA